>CAZPRO010000006.1:0-1676 GCA_964588775.1 uncultured Clostridium sp. | reverse complement strand
AAAGAAAAATGTGATCCAGCTGGAGTACCAGTACAGGTTATACCAATGGTTGATTATGGTATGATGAATGGAGCAAAAGTGTTAGATTTAGCATTAAGTATGGCAAAATAGAAAAAAAGTATTTGAAAACTTATACATTTAATGTATAATTAAAAAGGTAATAATACAAATTTCATTTGTAATTATTCATATTTTATTATTATATTTTATAAAGGGAGGAAAAATTTATGTCACTAGGTCAAACTTTAAACGAAAAAGTTGTTCCAGTAATTATGAAGTTCGTTAACCTTAAACCTGTTATCGCACTTAGAGATGGTATGCTTTATACATTACCAATGAACATTATTGGTTCAATATTCTTATTAATTGCTTGTTTCCCAGTTCAAGCATTTTGCGATGCAATGGCAAATGCTTTTGGGCCAAGCTGGAATGATCCATTATTTAAATGTCAAGGAGCTACAATGAATATTATGGCTCTTATCGCAGTATTAGGTATGGCATATGTATATGCTAAGAACGAAGGTTTCGAACCAATGTCTGCAGCAGTTATGTCAATGGCTTGTTTCCTTTTAATCAATGATAACTATGTTGAATACACTCCAGAAGGAGCTGCTGAAGCTGTTCAAGTTGGTGGAGTTATTCCAGTATCTTGGATAGGTGGACAAGGTATGTTTACTGCAATTATTGTATCTATAGTTGTTGCAGCAGTATACTGCTGGTTCTTAAGAAAAGATATCAGAATTAAAATGCCAGCTGGTGTTCCAGAAGGTGTTGTTAACTCTTTCTCAGCATTAATACCAGCAACAGCTTGTTTAGCAGGTGCTACAGTTATTTATGCAGTATTCAAATTTGGTCTTAATACTTCATTCCCAGCAATGATTTATAAAATAATTCAAGGACCATTACAAGCTGCTTCAGATTCACTTGGTGGAGCAATCTTAATTGCATTCTGTGTACCATTCTTATGGTTCTTCGGTATCCATGGTGGTAATACAGTTGGTGGTGTTGTTGGTTCATTATTAATGGCTAACACTACTGAAAATGCAGCTTTACAAGCAGCAGGAAAATTAAGTATTGAAAATGGTGCTCACGTTGTTTGTCAACAATTCTTAGATAACTTCATTAACTTAACAGGTTCTGGTCAAACAATTGGTATAGTATTATTCATGTTATTCTTTGCTAAATCTGCTCAATTTAAAACATTAGGTAAATTAGCAGCACCATCAGGATTATTCAATATTAACGAACCAATTCTATTTGGTATTCCAATAGTTATGAACCCAATCATGGGTGTTCCATTTATAGCAGTACCAGTAGTTAATGCAGTATTATTATATCTTGCAATTTCAACTGGAATAATTCCACCAATGGGCGGTACATTACCACCATGGACTACACCTCCAATAATCTCAGGATTTATTTTAGGTGGATGGAAATATGCAGTAATGCAGGCAGTATGCTTAGCAGTTGGTTTCTGTATCTACTTCCCATTTGTTAAGAAGATAGATAACATGAACTTAGCACAAGAAAATGCTGAAGCAGCACAAGCTTAATAAGCCCTTTTATTAACAATTTAAAATAAATTCTATGAGGAGAAACCCAAAGATTAACCTTTGGGTTTCTTTTTTGTTCGCCCAGCATGTTTGCTGAGCCGGCAGGCTGCAAGAAGCCTGCAT
>CAZPRO010000005.1:0-55412 GCA_964588775.1 uncultured Clostridium sp. | reverse complement strand
ACCATTAATTATTGCTATATCAGAATGGAGCAAGTATTGAAGGGATAGCTTTAAGTGCTGATGTTTCATGTGCAAATTTTTTAAGCCTGTGAATCAAGTAGCCAGTTCATGCTTTTTTGCCGTTTTCATGCTCAAGATTCGCTACAAATTCTGGTTTGCAGGTATGTTATAATGGATTAATGCGACAGCCCCATTAAGATAATCTGTTTTTAAAATCATTATAAGAAAATGATTTTATAAGTCTATATTCATTATTTTTTGTTAAAAGTACAATGGAAGGAAGAGCAATACCATTGAATGTATTAGTTTTTACCATTGTATAAAGTGCCATATCTTCGAAAATCACTTTACTATTTTCTTTAAGAGGAGCAGAGAAAGAATAATCTCCAATAACATCTCCAGCTAAACATGTAGGTCCTGCAAGTCTGTATGTATAAGCTTTTTCATTAGGATTACCACTGTCTTTTACTGGTGGTCTATAGGGCATTTCAAGTACGTCTGGCATATGACATGCTGCTGATGTGTCTAAGATAGCAATATCCATATTGTTGTGTATTGTTTCCAGTACGCTTGAAACAAGATATCCAGCATTTAATACTACAGCTTCTCCTGGTTCAAGATATATTTCCACATCATATTTTTCTTTTAAATACATGATTATATCTATGAGTTTTTCCACATCATAATCTAAACGAGTTATATGATGGCCTCCGCCTAAATTAACAAATTTCATATTATAAAGATATTTTCCAAATTTTTCTTCAAAGGCTTTAACTGTAACTTCAAGATCATCTGAATTTTGTTCACACAAAGTATGAAAATGGAAACCATCTAAAAGAGGAAGTATATCTTCATTAAAATTAGATAAGGTGGTTCCAAGACGAGAGCCTGGAGCACAAGGATCATAAATTGCATGGCCTTCCTGAGTTGAGCATTCAGGGTTAACTCTTAAGGAAGTAGATTTATTATTATCTTTAACTTTTTTGGCAAATCTTTTTACCTGATTTACAGAGTTAAATACAAAATGATCAGCATATGTTAGAAGTTCGGCAAATTCATCAATGCGGTAGGCAGGTGAAAATACATGAGTTTCACCGCCAAAATTTTCATATCCAAGTTTAGCTTCATAAAGTCCGCTTGCAGTTGAACCAGCAAGATACTTACTTAGCAGTGGATAAAGAGAAAACATTGAAAATGCCTTTTGAGCAAGAAGAATTTTGCATCCTGTTTTATCTGATATACTTTTTAATAATTTAAGATTTTTAATTATACGTGCTTCATCAATTAAAAAGAAAGGAGTACGTATTTTATTTAATTCAGCATAATTCATAGTTAATCCACCAATTGTGGGTTGTCCTTTATATGCCAAGGAAGTCCCCATTTATTTAATGCATCCATGTATGGATCTGGATCAAATTCTTCAACAGTGTAAACACCTGGTTTGTTCCATTTTCCAGTAAGCATCATCATGGCACCAATCATAGCAGGAACACCTGTTGTATAAGAAATTGCCTGAGATTCAACTTCTTTATAGCATTCCTCATGATCACATACATTATAAATATAAGCAGATTTTGATACTCCATCCTTCTTTCCTGTAAATATACATCCTATGTTTGTTTTACCTTTTGTACGTGGTCCAAGAGTAGCAGGATCAGGAAGTAATGCTTTCAAAAATTGAATTGGAACAATTTTGTGTCCATCATATTCTATTGGTTCAGTTGACAACATTCCCACATTTTCAAGACATTTCATATGAGTAAGATAGCTTTGACCAAAGGTCATGAAGAATCTTATACGTTTTACACCTGGTATATTTTTGGCTAAAGATTCAAGTTCTTCATGATGAAGAAGATACATATCTTTCTTTCCAACCTGATCAAAATCATATTCTTTCTTAATGCTCATGGCAGGTATTTCAATCCAGCGGCCATTTTCTATGTAAGAACCTGGAGCAGAAACTTCACGAAGATTTATTTCAGGGTTGAAGTTTGTAGCAAAAGGATATCCATGATCTCCACCATTACAGTCTAATATATCAATAGTATCAATAGTATCAAACAAGTGTTTTTGAGCATATGCACAATAAGCTTGTGTAACACCCGGGTCAAAACCTGAACCTAAAAGAGCAGTAAGATTTGCTTTTTCAAATTTTTCTTTGTATGCCCATTGCCATGAATAATCGAAGTAAGCTGAAAAACCTTCTTCTTTGCAACGTTTTTCATATACTTCACGCCATAAAGGATCATTTAAATTTTCTGGTTCATAGTTTGCTGTATCCATATAATTTACTTTACATTCAAGACAGGCATCCATAATTGTTAAATCCTGATATGGAAGAGCTATGTTCATTACTAAGTCTGGGTTTACTTTGTTTATAAGTGAAACTAATTCATTGAAATTATCTGCATCAACCTGTTCAGTTGTAATTTTTGTAGCTGTTTTTCCTTCTAATTTCTGACGAAGAGCATCACATTTAGATTTAGTGCGGCTGGCAATGCAGATTTCTTCAAATACATCACTATTCTGACAGCATTTTTGAATTGCAACATTAGCAACACCACCGCATCCAATAATTAATACTTTTCCCATTAAAATCACTCCTTAATATTTATGTATTTTGATTTTTATTATTTTAACTAGACTAATTGATTAAAAATATAGAATGTATGAAAAATTTATTCTTATAGTGCTAAAAGCATTTCTCTTATTATTTTGCAGGCAGCCATTGTAGATACACCACTTATATCATAATGAGGACTTAGTTCATTTACATCACAAGCAACAACATTTGCCCTGCTGCATACTAATGTAACAGCTTCTCTGAGGCTATCAAAGCTTACACCGCCTGGTTCCGGAGTTCCTGTGCCAGGAAATACTGAAGGGTCCAAAACATCTAAATCAACTGTAAAATAAAGAGGCTTATCTTTTAGAGAATCTAATACATTTTCAAGATTATTAAAATTAAAGCAATTCATATTTACATGAGATTTGGCCCATTTGAATTCTTCTTTATCACCAGAACGTATTCCAAATTGGAATATGCGGTTATCACCTATAAGTTCAAAGCATCTTCTAAGTACACAGGCATGTGAAAGTTCAACGCCAAGATAATCCTGACGTAAATCAGCATGTGCATCAAAATGAATTATGTTTATATCAGAATATTTTTTTACAGCAGCACGAAAAGCACCTAAAGTAACAAGATGTTCGCCTCCAACCATAAAAGGTCTTTTTTTATCTTCTAATATCTTTGATGCAAATTCTTCAATAGAATTCAGAACAGCATTAGTATTACCAATGGCGAATTCAAGGTCGCCAGCATCAAATACAAAAGAGTCATCTTCTAAATCAAGATTCTGATAGGGACTATAGGATTCAATACCAAAAGATTCATGACGTATTGCACTGCTTCCAAATCTTGTTCCTGGTCTGTATGATGTAGTTGAATCAAAAGGAGCTCCAAATAAAATAGTTTGTGATTCAGCATATTCTTTATTACAACCTAAAAAGGTTTCAATATTATTTTTCAACATTTCTCAAAATCTCCTCTACATAAGCTGGAATATAAAATGCACCTTGGTGTAATTTAGTTGTATAGTATCTGCATTTTATATTTCTCTTTTTCCATGTTTCTTCGTTTAAATCTTTTAGTGGATGATATTTTTTTGATGCAAATCCAAACAGCCAGTGACCAGAAGGATAGGTTGGTATATGAGCCTGATATATACGGCTTATTGGAAAAGTTTGAACTATTCTTTTGTGTGCACGTTGGCAGGCGATTACATCTTCTGGATAAAAAGGACTTTCATTTTGATTGACAAGGATTCCATCTTCTTTTAAAGCTTTATAACAGTTACCATAAAATTCAAGAGTAAATAAGCCTTCACCTGGTCCAAAAGGGTCAGTAGAATCAACAATGATTAAATCATATTCCTGTTTTTTTGAACGAACAAATTTTAAGCCGTCTTCATAATAAATGGTTAGTCTTGCATCATCAAAACTGCATGCAGTTTGTGGAAGGTATTTTTTACATACTTCAACAACTAAAGGATCAATTTCTACCATGTCAATATGTTCGATATCATCATATTTTGCAAGTTCTCTTATAACACCGCCATCACCAGCACCGATTACAAGTACTTTTTTTACATTAGGGTGTACTGCCATAGGAATATGAGTAATCATTTCATGATAAATAAATTCATCTTTTTCAGTAAGCATCATATATCCATCAAGAGTTAAGAAACGCCCAAATTCCGGAGAATCAAAAACATCTATTTGTTGAAAATCACTTTGAACACTGTATAGCTGCTTATTTACACGAATTGATAATTTAACATTTTTTGTATGAAATTCAGAAAACCACAAATCCATTATTAATCATCTCCTTTTAGGACATTTAAGTGCTCTATCATAGGGTCTTCAGGACCTGTCATGGAACAGCCCTTAAGTTTTGCATATTCTATATATTTCAAAATATCAGAAGTTATACGTTCGCCTGGGGTTAAAATAGGTATGCCGGGTGGGTAACACATTACAAATTCGCTGCATACATGGCCTTCAGCATCCTTTAGTGGAAGACATTTTTTTGGTGAATAGAAAGCATCCTGCGGTGAAACAACAACTTGAGGTTCAATATATTCATGATCCATAAGTCCGGCTTTACTCTTTTTGAATCTACGGCTGATTTCAGATAGTGAACTTACAAGGCGTTCTATATCACGAATACGATCTCCAATAGATACATAGGCAAGTATATTTCCTAAATCACCAAATTCTATCTGAATATCATATTCATCACGAAGCAGATCATAAACTTCTATACCAGCAAGTCCTACATTTAATGTATTTATTGATAATTTTGTTATATCAAAATCATAAATACTATCATTATTTATAAGTTCTTTTGAATAAGCGTAATAACCATCAATGGCATTAATTTCTTTTCTTGCATATTCTACAAGATCTATAACTCCATCAAAGGATTCTTTTCCTCTCAATGCAAGATTACGTCTTGCTATATCAAGACTTGATAAAAGGAGATAAGATCCACTTGTAGTCTGAGTTAAATTGATTATCTGACGAACATGTCCTTTAGAAACATTAGGACCTATGAGCAACAATGAACTCTGAGTAAGACTTCCACCTGATTTATGCATTGAAACAGCGGCCATATCTGCACCAGCTTCCATTGCAGATACTGGAAGTTTATCATTAAAATAGAAATGAGTGCCATGAGCTTCATCAGCAAGACATAACATTCCATGTTCATGAGCCAGCTTTGTTATATTTTTTAAATCAGAACAGATTCCGTAATAAGTAGGATTGTTAACAAAAACTGCCTTAGCATCAGGATTCTCTTCTATTGCTTTTTTTACAGCGTTAATACTCATTCCTAAAGGAATTCCAAGCTTTTTATCACATTCTGGATTTACATATACAGGTACTGCACCACATAATACCATAGCACCCATAACACTTCGGTGTACATTTCTTGGAAGAATAATTTTATCTCCACGTTTGGCAACTGATAAAACCATGCTTTGCACAGCAGAAGTGGTACCACCCACCATTAAAAAAGCATGAGCAGCACCAAAGGCATCGGCTGCAAGTTTTTCAGCTTCTTCTATTACTGAAACTGGATGACAAAGGTTGTCCAATGATTTCATGGAATTTACATCTATACCAACACATTTTTCACCTAAAAAGTCTAAAAGTTCAGGAGTACCACGTCCTCTTTTATGTCCAGGTACATCAAAGGGAACAACTCTCATCTGTTTGAATTTTTCTAAAGCTTCGTAAATAGGGGCTTTGTCTTGTAAAAGTTTCATGTTAAGTCTCCTTTGTATAATTTGTAAAAAGTTTAACTATAAATATTTCTGCCACTGAATATTTCAATCATTTCGCTGCGGATATTATTTGTTATTGCAAGTCTGGTACGTGGTGGTAATTCATAAGCATCAGTTTTGAACAAATAATTCTGAAGGTTGATTTCTTTAAGCATCATTTTGGTATGAAAAAAATTTGCTTCATATACGTTTATATCAATGGCATCATAACACTTTAAGGTATCAGGATTAATATAGTCCTGAATAGATTTTACTTTATGATCTATAAATAATTTTTGTCCATTTAAATTACGAGTAAAACCACGAACTCTGTAATCCATAGTTATAATGTCTGAGTCAAAAGAACCAATAAGATAATCCAAAGTTGAAAGGGGAGTGATTGTTCCACAGGTTGCAACATCTATATCAACTCTAAATGTAGCAAGGCAGGTTTCAGGATGATATTCAGGATATGTGTGAACTGTTACATGACTTTTATCAAGATGTGCAACCTGAGTTTTTCCTTTATGTATCATGGATTCTTCTGAAATAAGCAGTGTAACTGATGCACCTTGAGGATCATAGTCCTGTCCTGAAATATTTAGTACTTTTGCACCAATCATATCAGCTAATTTGGTAAGGATGTTCGTTAAACGTTTTGAATTATATTGCTCATCAATATATTCAATATAGTCCTGCTGCTCTCGTGCTGTTTTGGCATAGCACACATCATATATATTAAAACTCAAAGATTTAGTTAAATTGTTGAAACCATAAAGCTTTAATTTATCTTCCATGAAAGTATTTCTCCTTTAATTATTGAAATTTATAACAATATACTATTTTAGTTGTTGTAACATATGAAAAAAATTTATTTAATATGTATAAAATAATGGAACAAAAAAGTGATATGCATAACGCACATCACTTATAAAGTCACAATAAAATTATTTCCAAGTAATATAAAACTACAACCAAATATATAAATTATATATGAAATAGTACAATTTATGGAAATGATCTTTTCTAGAGTCTATATAGCAAATACTTACTTTTACTACTCTTATTGACCGTTTTACAAGTTGATGTACAAACTTCTATGTTTAAATAAATAAACAACTTATAAAATTGAGCTTTTAACTCAATCAATAATGGCAACCAAAATATTGCCCATGGGCAGTAGACCCGGCTGTCCGTATGGCCTTAACCCTTAATCTAAAGGATGGTCTAAGAAAATATTTGTATGGATACTCTATAAAATCATATCTCATAACAACAATAATAATATAAACATAATGTTAATTATTTGTCAAGAACAAAATTATGCATAAGAGCATGAAGATATAACTCTAAGTATGTGAAAAATAGTAATAATAAATAGAATTTTTTTATAAGAAAAATGGATGATGATATGCTAAAATTAAATGCAGATTTAATAAGTTTGTTATTATAACACGGAAAAATTGGAATTATCAATTATTTATGATATATTTTAATCATAGTGTATTGTTATTAATATTATTGAGGTGGAACAAAATGATAGATCATAGAAAAAGAGCAAAAGAATTATTTTTAGAAGGGTATAATTGTTCGCAGTCAGTTTTTGGTGCTTTTTGTGAAGAGATGTATATGGATTTGAAAACAGCTGTAAAATTTGCTTCTTCCTTTGGTGGTGGAATGGGAAGAATGCGAGAAGTGTGTGGAACTGTAAGTGGTATGCTTATGGTGGCAGCAGTATTATTTGGCTATGATGATCCCAAAGATAAAAAAGTAAAAACAGAACATTATAAGAGGGTTCAGGAATTAGCAGGGGAATTTAGAAAAGCAAATGGCTCTATTGTATGTAGAGTTCTCCTTGGAATAGAAGGAAAAGACAGTAATTATGTTCCTTCAGATAGAACTGAAGAATATTATAAAAAGCGTCCCTGTTTAGAATTAGTTCAATTATCAGCGGGTATTATGGAAGATTACATTATAAAAAATAAAGAGCTTCTTAATAAATAAAAAGGAAGCTGTCCCATAAAGATTAAATTTTATACTATATCCCAATATTTTGTTTTTTAATAATATGTAGGTATAGTATTTATAATGTCTAAGGGGACAGCTCCATTTTTTTAATAATTTTTTCTCCATATTGAAGGACTAAAAATAATAATCATAGGATATATTTCAAGTCTTCCTGCAAGCATACAAAATGATAAAATTATTTTGCTTAATGGGGAAAAGGCTGAAAAGTTTCCTACAGGTCCTACCTCAGCAAGACCAGGTCCTACATTACTAATGGAAGTTATTACGGATGTAACTGTAGTAACTATATCGAATCCATCAAAGGAAACAATAAAGATTGCTATTAAGCTGATTATAATATAACCGCCTAGAAATAGGAAAACTCCATTTACTATATCATCATTTATAACTTTTCCATCCATTTTTACACTTTTTATTCTCTTAGGATGGAGAATTTTATTTATTTCTCTCTTTATGGCTTTAAGTATAATTATAATACGAACTGTTTTTATGCCACCACCAGTTGAGCCTGCCATTGCACCTGCTAATGTAAGCATGACAATTATATTTTTGCTTAAAGTGGGCCATAAATTAAAATCAGCAGTTGCATATCCAGTTGTGGTTATTATAGAAGCAACCTGAAAGGCTGAATCTCTTATAGACTTAGACACATTACCCTTATTGAAAGCAAGAATATTAATAGCAATAAGTGCAGTTGAAACTAAAATCATTAAAAAGTAATATTTAAGTTCTTCACTTTTATATATGTCTTTAAAATTTCTTTTTAAGATTTGGAAGTAAAGTGCAAAATTCACACCAAATAAAATCATAAAAATGGTAATAATCCATTCTACAGTAGGATTATTAAAAGCAGCTACACTTGCATTTTTGTTTGAAAAGCCACCAGTACCAGCAGTACTAATGGCATGGAGCACAGAATCAAACCAGGAAAGTCCAGCTAGTTTTAGAAGAAGTATCTGTACTAAAGTTAGAGCAAAATATATTAGATATAGTATTTTTGCAGTATCTTTAATTCTTGGAACTATTTTACCTGGAGCAGGTCCAGGACTTTCAGCTTTTAATAGATGAATTGAATTATTTCCTATTGAAGGTATAAGTGCAAGCATAAAAATAAGAAATCCCATTCCGCCTATCCAGTGAGTAAAACTTCTCCAAAATAATATACAATTAGGAAGAGATTCTATTTCTGTAAGTATAGTAGCTCCTGTAGTTGTAAAACCTGAAACAGTTTCAAAAAAAGCATCTATAATGGAGGGTATTGCACCGCTTATTACAAAAGGAAGTCCTCCTGTAAAGGAAATTATAATCCAGGATAAACCAACTACCAGGAAACCTTCCTTGGAATACATCTGTTTCTTTGTATCTGTTATTTTGCACAAGCAGAAAGCTATGGGAGCAATAATTAGTATTGTATAGATAAAAGCTTTAACTTCAGGTTCTTTATAGTATAATGCAATTAGAATAGGAAAGAAAAGAAGGAGAAGTTCATATTTTAAAACATTACCTATTATTTTAAATATAATTTTATAATTCATTTATTTTATACCTCCGGAGAAAATACCACTAAGACTTAATAAATTAGCGTTTTGAGTGACAACAATTACTCTGTCACCAGGTTTTAGAAAATCATCTCCGCTAGGAATTATTATTTTGTCATCCCTAACAATTGTAGCTATAAGACTGTTTTCTGTGAAGGTAATATCTTTTAGCTTTTTATTAACATATTTGGTGTTGGTGCTTACTATAAATTCTATAGCCTCTGCCTTGTCATTACATATTTTATATACATTTTCTATAGGACATTTTCTCTTATTTTTTAAGGTTCTCACATATTTTAGGATTTTTCCGGAAGTAACCAGCTTGGGGCTTATAATTGAATTTATGCCAATAGAAGAGGCTACATCAGTATATGTATCTCTGGTTACTTTAGTGATAATATTACTTACATCATTGTTAGCCGCAAAAAGTGAAGCTATTAGATTATCTTCATCTCTGTTTGTTAAAGCTATAAAACTATCACTTTCACTCAAATTTTCTGATAATAATAAATCTTGATCCATTCCATCACCATTTATTATTATTGATTCAGGAAGAAGTTCTGTAAGTTCTTCACATTTTGATAAATTGGATTCTATTATTTTACTATGTACACCTACAGCACCTATTTTTTTAGCAAGATAATAACTTATTTTTCCTCCGCCAATTATCATGGTGCTTTTAACCCGCTTCTTGTATTTACCCAGTTTCTTGAATAAAGTTTCTATGTCATGATGTTCACCGATAATATATACTTTATCATCTTTTTGGAAAACATCTCCTCCCTTAGGAATCATAAAAGATTTCTTTCTCTCTATACCACAAAATAGAAGATTTCCCTTTATAAAGTCTATTTCTCCGATTTTTTCATTTATAAGACCACTATTTTCTGATAAAGTAAACCCAACCAAATTTACTCTATCATTGGCAAAATTATCAATACTGCTTACAGAAGGATATTTTATAAGTTTTGCAATTTCACCAGCAGCTGCTTTTTCTGGATTTATAACTAAATCTATTCCAACTGCTTCAGTTAAGAGGGTTATTTCTTCATCATAACCGGGATTTCGAACTCTTGCTACAGTGTATTTTGCACCAAGTTTTTTGCCGGCTAAAGAGCAGAGCATATTAAGTTCATCACTATTGGTAACAGAAATAAGAATATCAGCATCTTTTATGCCTGCTTCATATAATACCTTTAAACTTGTACAGTTACCCTTTATGCACATACAATCAAGGTTGTTATTAATTCGTTCAAGGGCTTCACTTTTTTCATCTATTATGGTTACATCATCATTGCCTTGTGACAAAAATTTTGCTATATTAGAGCCTACCTTGCCAGCACCTATTATTATGATTTTCATTAGAAATTCTCCTTTAAAATAATCATATTTTTATAGTATATATTGTAAAGAAAAAATATATAATTATATGTGTATTTTTAATATTTTGAAAGAAAAATATTCGAAAATATTAAAAAACTTAAGTAAAGTTTTTTATTTATACACCATTTTTAAATAATATTTACCCAAAATATTATAAATATAACTATATAAGCTATATTATATATTCTTATATCAAAAGTCAAATGATTATTATTAAGAATACAATATTTCTAATAATAATCATAAAATACTATTAATGTAAGATGTGATTATAATTCATTTAAGGTTTTAGAAAATATTTATAATAATATTTAAGGAAAGAATAAACCTTATTGTTTAAGTTTAGGACAAGTATAATAAAAAAATGTTGAAATTTCAAATTAACATTTGTATAATTAAGTATATTAAATGCATAAATACAAACGTTGAATGAGAAAAGTAAATGGTATGAAATTTGAAAGAGAATGAAGGTTATTAAGCTGAAAGCCTTCTCAAAAAATAATATCATTGAAGTTCTCTCAGGAGTTCTGGCTGTGAAATTTTTAGTAGTGGTCAGCGGCTTAAAATAGTCGTTAAACAAATTAAGTTGGGTTTTGTAATAAACCAATTAGGGTGGTAACGCGGATTTTCGTCCCTTCATGTTTGTGAAGGGCGTTTTTTATGCAAAAATATATTAATTTGAAAGGAAGAATTTTAAATTAATTGCTTATTGAAAGGAGTAAAATCATGAAAGAAAAACTTAAAGAAATACAAGAACTTGCATTAAGTAAAATTGCTGAAGCAAAAAACAGTAGTGAAATTGAAGAAATAAGAGTAAAGTTCTTAGGAAAAAAGGGAGAATTGACAACCATACTAAGAGGTATGGGTTCGGTTTCACCAGAAGAGAGACCCATAATTGGAAAACTTGTTAATGAGGTCAAAGCTAAGGTTGAAAATGAACTTGAAAAAATTATTACATCTATGAAAGAGAAGGAGAAAGCAAATAAACTTGCTAATGAAACTATAGATATTTCTTTTCCAGGTAAGAGAAAAAGAGTAGGAAAAAGGCATCCTCTTGATTTGACCCTTGAAAGAATGGAAGAAATCTTTATATCTATGGGATTTACTGTAGAAGATGGTCCAGAAGTGGAACTTGATCATTACAATTTTGAAGCTTTAAATATTCCTAAGAATCATCCTGCAAGAAGTGAACAGGATACATTTTATATTAATGAAAATATAGTTTTAAGAACTCAGACTTCACCAATTCAGGTAAGAACAATGGAAAAGCAAAAGCCGCCAATAAAGATGATTTCTCCAGGTAAAGTTTACAGATCAGATTCTGTAGATGCAACCCATTCTCCTATATTTTATCAAATGGAAGGCTTGGTAATAGATAAAGGAGTAACCTTTGCAGATTTAAAAGGAACTTTGGAATTATTTGCAAAAAAAATGTTTGGTGATGAGGTTAAGACTAAATTTAGACCACATCATTTTCCATTTACAGAGCCATCAGCAGAAATGGATGCTACATGCTTTGTATGTGGAGGAAAAGGATGCAGAGTTTGTAAAAACAGCGGCTGGATAGAACTTTTAGGATGTGGAATGGTTCATCCTCAGGTTCTTAGAAATTGTGGAATTGATCCAGAAGTATATAGTGGATTTGCCTTTGGATTTGGAGTAGATAGAATGGTTATGCTTAAATATGGCATAGATGACATAAGATTATTATATGAAAGTGATATGAGATTTTTAAATCAATTCTAATGCTCAAGAGTTAATTATAGAAATGTAAAATATGAAAAATCAGTATGATTATAGCTGTATGCTTAACTATAGTTATAGATAATTGGAGGGTAAAAAGATGAAAGTACCATATAATTGGTTACAAGATTATGTTGATATAAATGTAACGCCACAGGAACTTGGAGATAAATTAACTTTAACAGGATCACAGCTTGAAGAGGTAATTGTTCAAGGTGATGTTATAGATAAAGTTGTCACAGGAAAAATAACAAGTATAGAAAAACATCCTGATGCTGAAAAATTAAGTATATGTCAAGTTAATATAGGAAATGAAGAAATTCAGATAGTAACAGCAGCTACTAATATGAAGGAGCAGGATGTAGTGCCAGTTGCACTTCATGGCTCAACACTTGCTGATGGAACAAAAATAAAAAAAGGAAAGCTTAGGGGAGAAGTGTCAAATGGAATGTTCTGTTCAGAAGAAGAATTAGGAATTGCAGGAGATGAACCTGTACATGGACTTATGATTCTTCCAAAGGATACAAAGCTTGGATGTGATATAAAAGAAGTATTAAAACTTAATAAAGCAATACTTGATTTTGATATTACATCAAACAGGCCAGACTGTTTAAGTATGATTGGTATGGCAAGAGAAACTGCTGCAGCATACAAAACTTCATATAAAATGCCTGATTTAAAATATGAAGCAAAATGCAGTACAGATATAAATGATGAATTAAAAGTAGAAGTAAGAGATAATTTATGTTACAGATATATGGCAAGAGGAATTAAAAATGTAAAAATAGCTCCTTCTCCAGCATGGATGCAGGAAAGGCTTATTGAAGCAGGAGTAAGGCCAATAAATAATATTGTAGATATAACTAATTTTGTTATGCTTGAAATTGGAGAGCCAATGCATGCATTTGATAAGAGAGAACTATCAAGTGGAAAGATAGTAGTAGAAAGAGCTGAAGAAAATGAAAAGTTTACTACATTAGATGAAGTTGAGAGAACTTTAGATAGTACTGTATTATGTATTAAAAATGACAAAGAAACTATTGGGCTTGCTGGAATTATGGGAGGCTTAAATTCAGAAATAAAGGATGATACAACAGAAGTTGTATTTGAATGTGCAAATTTTGATGGAACTAATATAAGAGTTAATTCAAAGAAACTCAATTTAAGAACAGAAGCATCAGGAAGATTTGAAAAGGAAATAGATCCTAATCTCTGCCAGCTAGCCATTGATAGAGCATGTGCATTAGTGTGCCAGTTAGATGCTGGGGAAGTTATGGAAGGCACAATAGATATATACAATAATAAAAAGGAAGCTGGAAAAGTAATTGTTGATTCCAAATGGGTTAATAGATTTTTAGGAACAGACATTTCTATTGAAGAAATGAAGAGATGTTTAGATAGTGTGGATCTTCCGACAGAAATAGAGGGAGATAATTTAATTGTAACAGCTTCAACTTTTAGAGTTGATATAGCAATAAAAGAGGATATAGCAGAAGAAATTGCAAGAATATATGGCTATGATGTAATTCCAACTACTATATTTAAGATTTCTACAGAAAGGGAACCAAGATATAGAAAAGGAATTTTAGATAATTTAGTAGTATCTCAAGCCACAGCCAATGGTTTAAATCAGGCAATAAGTTATTCTTTCATTTCACCAAAGGTATTTGATAAAATAAAACTTTCAACTGATAGTGAATTAAGAAATGTGGTTAAAATAAAAAATCCATTAGGAGAAGATTATAGTGTTATGAGAACTACTACAATACCTTCAATGATGGAATGTTTAGGAAGAAATTATTCAAGGAATAATCCTTATGCAGCCCTTTTTGAGATGGGAAGAATTTATATACCAGGTAGTGAAGAATCAGTTCTTCCAAAAGAGAAAAATATATTAACTATAGGAATGTATGGAGAATGTGATTATCTTGTTCTTAAAGGTGTTGTGGAAAACATAATAGAAGCATTAGGAATAAAAAATGCAAAATATGAAAGAGAAAGTGAAAATCCAAGTTTTCATCCAGGAAAAACTGCAAAATTAATAATTGGAAAAAATGAAGCAGGCATATTAGGTGAAATACACCCAGATGTTATAGAAAATTATGGAGTAGAAGAAGAATGCTATATAGCAGCATTAAATCTTGATGTTTTATATGAAGCAGCAGATTTGGATAGAAAATATAAGCCTCTTCCCAAATTCCCTGCTATAACCAGAGATATTGCTCTTTTAGTTGATGATGCTATTCTGGTTCAGGAAATTGAAGACTGCATTAGAAAGGCAGGAGGCAATTTAGTTGAAAAGGTAGAGCTTTTTGATATATACAAAGGAAAACAAATTCCAAAAGGGAAGAAGAGTATTGCCTATGCAATAGCATATAGGGATCCAAATAAAACTTTAAAAGATACAGACATAAATAAAGTTCATGAAAAGATTTTAAGATCACTTGAATATAAATTAGGAGCTGTATTAAGAGATTAATTCTAAAGACTGCCTCATAGAGGCAGTCTTTAGAATTTTCATAAAAACTATATTTTTATTGAAAAAATACTTTTCTTAAAATAAACTTAATTTTTTTTAATATTTTGAGAAGGAAATAAAAAATCTATATAGAATATACCTTAAAGAGAAAAGTGGTTGAAAGTGGTTCAATTTAACAAACAAGGAAGCCAGAGCTTTTATAAGATTCTTTTTTCAGGAGCATGTGAAGTGGAAGTAGATAAACAGTTTAGAGGACTAATTCCACAAAATTTAAAGGAATATGCAGGCATAAAAAAGGACATAGTAAGTATAGGTGTATTATCTAAAGTTGAGATTTGGAGCAAAGAAAAGTGGGATGGTTATAATAAAAAGGATATGGATTTTGAAAAAATTGCCGAAAAAATGAATGATTTAGGAATATAAGGAGTTTTTTATATGGAATTTAAACATATATCTGTTCTATTAGATGAGTGTATAGAAGGATTAAAAATAAAAGAAGATGGAATATATGTTGATTGCACATTAGGCGGAGCAGGACACTCTTCCCACATTTTAAAAAGATTATCAAAGAAAGGTCTGCTTGTAGGAATAGATCAGGATAATGATGCACTTAAAGCAGCTGGTGAAAGATTAAAAGAATATAGTAATGTAAAATATGTTCATAATAATTTCTATAATATAGATGAAATATTAAATGAACTTAATATAGATAAAGTTGATGGAATACTTATGGATTTGGGAGTTTCATCTTATCAGCTTGATGAAGCATCAAGAGGATTTAGTTATATGAATGATGCTCCTCTTGATATGAGGATGAATAGAGATAATAACTTCTCAGCATATGATGTTGTAAATGATTATAGTCAGGAAGAACTGTATAGAATTATAAAAGATTATGGGGAGGAAAGATTTGCAAAAAGAATAGCAGCATTTATTGTGGAAGCAAGAAACAAAAAAAGTATTAAAACAACCTTAGAACTTGTAGAAATAATAAAAAATGCAATACCAGCTAAAGCTAGAAGAGAAGGCCCTCATCCAGCAAAAAGAACTTTTCAGGCTATAAGAATAGAGGTTAATTCAGAACTTAAAATACTAAATACAGCAATTGAACATGGAGTGACAAGACTTAAGCAAGGTGGAAGAATGGCCATAATAACCTTTCATTCTTTAGAAGATCGAATTGTCAAATTGAAATATAGAGAACTGGAAAATCCATGTACATGTCCAAAAGAATTTCCAGTATGTGTATGTGGCAAAAAGCCTATGGTAAAAGTTTTGACTAAAAAAGGTATTGTTCCAAGTGCTGAAGAAATAAAAAGTAATCCGAGAAGCAGAAGTGCTAAAGTTAGAATTATAGAAAGAATTTAAGAAGATAGATGTTATTTGTTAGTAGGGATGTGAATAAAATGGGAAGAGGAGAATATGATTATATAAAGGGTAATACAGTAAGAAGCCCATTAAGAAAAATTGAAAAAGAAAACCCAAGAAAACATAATAAGAACCATAAAAGATTAGAAAGAAACAAGAGATTAAAGGAAAAAAGGAAAAATGATAGAAAATATCTTCTTAATGTTGCAGTAATAATTTTATGTTGTGGTTCAATTACTATTTTAGGAGATAGTAAGGTATACAATATGCAGAAAAGGATTCGTGCAATTGATGGGGAAATTAATAGTTTGAATGAAGAAAATGAAGCATTAAGAATAACTATTTTAAAATATTCTTCATTAAAAAATATTCAGGATAGTGCACAAAATCAATTATCAATGCAGACTCCTCAAAAAGGTGATTCAATAAACATAGATTGTAGTAATGATTATTTTAAAAATGTAAAGGAAAAGGAAATAGACAATGAGGAAGATAATAAAGATATTATAGACAAAATAAAAGATTTATTATACATGAATTAATTGTTTATATGTTAAGAAGTATACTATCTGTAGCAATAGATGGGGGAAGAAGGTTGAAAAGAAAAATATATAGAGACAAGTCAAAAATGCGTCAGCGTATGAGTATAGTTGTTGTAGGTTTGAGCTTATTATTTATGGTTTTAACCTTAAGGCTGACATATATAATGACTGTGAAAAGGCAGGAATATGCAGCACGGGCAGAAGAACAATGGACTAGTGAAGTGAAAATTGATGCCATTAGAGGAAAAATTTTA
Organism: uncultured Clostridium sp.; assembly: GCA_964588775.1. Lineage (GTDB taxonomy): Bacteria > Bacillota > Clostridia > Clostridiales > Clostridiaceae > Clostridium. The sequence continues at coordinate 38,246 of CAZPRO010000005.1, read as the reverse complement.
GATGTTAATGGAAAGGAACTAGCAGTATCTGCCAATGTTTATAGAGTTGATTTTGATTTGAATTCCATAAGGAATTATTTGAAAAAAACTCTTGATTCAGATAGAATAAAAGAATTAAATTCTATTGGTATTGCAGTGCCTACAGGAAAAACAAGTCTTACTACTGATGATATTGCTCCTGTTATAGCAAAAGCTGTTGGAATGGATACTGAAGATGTAAAGAAAAAACTTGAAACTAAGCTGCCAAGTGGTGCCAAGGCTGGTTCTGCCACATTAATAAGAAGAATAGAGAAGGAGCAGGCTGATGCAGTAAAAAGTTTAAATATAAGTGGTGTAATTGTATCACCTGATACAAAGAGGTACTATCCTAACAATAATTTTTTAGCACATGTACTTGGAAGTACTAATATAGATGGTGCAGGCCTTACAGGAGTTGAACTTCAGTATAATGAATATTTATCAGGAATACCTGGTATGAAAATTACAGAACTTGATAAAAATAATAATGATCTTCCCTATACCATATCTAATTTTACTTCACCTGTAAATGGAAAGGATATAACACTTACCATTGATGAAAATATTCAATATTTTGCAGAAAAGGCTGCACAACAGGCTTATGAAGATAATGCAGCCAAAGCTGTTTCTATTCTAATAATGAATCCTAATACAGGTGAAATTTTAGCTATGGTAAATAAACCTGATTTTGATCCTAATGAGCCTTATGAAGGATATGAAGGTTTTGATGGTGAAACAGAGGGAGAAAAAATACAAAAAATGTGGAGAAACAGACTTGTAAATGATACATTTGAACCTGGTTCTATATTTAAGGTAATTACAGCCATTACAGGTCTTGAAGAAGGTGTTGTTAATGCCAATAGTTCATTTTTCTGTGGAGGATCTTATAAAGTTGGAGGTATTACGCCTAAATGCTGGGTTACATCAGGTCATGGTCAGCAAAGCTTTCCAGAAATAATACAAAATTCATGTAATGTGGCTTTTATTCAGGTTGGCCAATTAATAGGAAAAGAAAAACTGTCTCAGTCAATAGATAAATTTGGATTTGGAAAAAAAACAGGAGTTGATCTTCCTGGTGAAGCATCTGGAATAGTAAAGAAGGTCGATAAAATGTCAGATGCTGACCTTGCAACAATATCTTTCGGGCAAACAAATACAGTAAATTCTGTTCAGTATCTTACAGCATTTAATGCAGTTGCAAATGGTGGAACATGGATTCAGCCCCATGTAATGAAAGAAATAACTCATGTAGATGATAATAATGTAAAAATAGTAGATAAGACATTTGTACCAAAGAAAGTTACAGTTGCCAGTAAAGAGAAGACAGCTGAGCTTAGAGGTTATCTTGAAAATGTTGTATTAAAAGGTTCAGGTAATGCAACTTTTATTGAAGGATATCATATTGGGGGTAAAACAGGTACAGCTCAAAAAGTTATAAATGGCGTTTATGGGGATGGAAAATATATATCATCCTTTGTTGGAATGGCACCAGTAGATAATCCTAAAATAACAATGATGATAACAGTTGATGAACCAAGTACAGGAGTGTATTATGCTTCTCAGGTAGCTGTTCCCTATGCAAAGCAGCTTTGGATTGATATTTTCAATTATATGGACAATAGTGAAAATGCCATATCAAAAGATGTAGTTATACCAGAGATTAGGAATATGAGTGTAGACAATGCAAAGAAAAAGTTAAAAGAAGCAGGTCTTGAATGTACAGTTGATGGTAATGGATTGAAGGTAATAGATGTAAGTCCTTACCCGGGATATTCTGTAAAAGAGGGAGCTAAAATAAATCTTTACACTAGCAGCAATGGGAATTATAATAGTAGTGTTGCAATGCCTGATCTTAGAGGCTATAGTAAGGAAAATGCAGAAAAGCTTATGGATGATTTAGGACTTATATGTTCTTTTGAAGGTACTGGAAATGTAAGTGAGCAGAATATTTCGCCTGGTGAAGTTATTCAAAAAGGCACAAATGTTAAATTTGTTTTAAACATAGAGTATGAAGATTAACAAACTATGATAAACTTATAGCATGTGGGATAACTCACATGCTATATTTATGATTTACTAAAAATTTCAAATTAGGTAAGGAGGACATTTATGAAGCTTAAGAAAATTTTAGAAGGAATAGATTATAAAGTTCTTTCTGGAAATGATGATTGTGAAATTAATAAAATAGAATATGACAGCAGAAAAGTAGTAACTAATGACGTGTTTGTATGTATTAAAGGATTTGCAACTGATGGTCATAAATATATAAAAAATGCAGTTGAATTGGGAGCAAAAACAATAATTGTACAAGATGATGTTGAAGTAAACAGGAATGATATAAATATAATAAAAGTTCAGGATACAAGAAAAGCTTTAGCTTTAGCAGGAGAAAATTATTATGGAAATCCATCAAAAAAGATAAACATAATAGGTATTACTGGAACTAATGGTAAGACAACTACTTCATTTATGATAAAGGATATATTAGAGCAAGCAGGTAAAAAAACTGGCCTTATTGGAACAATTGCAAACTATATTGGAAATAAAAAAATTCCAGCTGAAAGAACAACTCCGGAATCTCTTGAACTTGCAGCTTTATTGAAAAATATGGTGGATGAAAATGTTGAATATTGTGTAATGGAGGTTTCATCACATTCATTGGCGTTAGACAGAGTTTATGGAATAGAATTTAAGGGGGCCATATTTACTAATTTAACAAGAGATCATTTGGATTTTCATAAAACCTTTGAAAACTATTATAGGGCTAAATTTAAACTTTTTGAAATGGCAGATATAAAGCTTATAAATATTGATGATGATTATGGAAAAAATATGGTAGAAGATTTAAACAAACTAAAGAGGGAGAACATTTATACTTTTTCCTTAAAAGAAAACAGTAATTTTAAAGCTAAAGATGAAGTAATTATAAGCAGAGAAACAAAATTTAAAGTGGAATTATCAGGAAAGGATGAAGACTTTTTTTTAGAGATTCCAGGTGATTATAATATATACAACGCTTTAGGAGCTATAGCAATATGCTCAAAACTTGGTATTGATGTGGAAATAATTAAAAAGGGAATCAAAGAAACATTAGTGCCTGGAAGATGTGAGAGATGTGCAAAAGAATATAGTCTTCCATATGAAATAATAATAGATTATGCTCATACACCTGATGGTTTGTTAAATATTTTAGAAACAGCAAGGCAATTTACTAAGGGAAGACTTATTTCTGTTTTTGGATGTGGAGGAGACAGGGATAAAATTAAAAGGCCTGAAATGGGAAAGATAGGTGTAGATTTAAGTGATACAGCTATTATAACAAGTGATAATCCTAGAAGTGAAAATCCTGAAGAAATAATAAATGATATAAAGAAAGGGCTCTATAAAGACAATTATATTATTATAGAAAACAGGAAAGATGCCATAAAAAAAGCCATTGACATTGCACAAAAGGATGATGTTATTGTAATTGCAGGCAAAGGTCATGAGACATATCAGATATTAAAGGATAAAACCATACATTTTGATGAACGTGAAGTTATAAAAGAAATTCTAAAAGGGATATAAACAACTGAATATAATTTAGTGAGGTGTAATTATGGAATTAACAATACAGGAAGTTGTTAATGCAGTTAATGGAAAACTTATAATAGAAGGTAATAAAAACAGTTTTAATGAGGTGTGTACAGATACAAGAAAAATTAAAAAAAATGATTTGTTCATTTCATTAAAAGGAGATAATTTTAATGGTAATGATTATGCTTTAAAGGCAGTGGAAAATGGAGCCTCAGCTGTAATAATAAGTGAAGAAAAGTTTAAAAGAGAACAGTTTTCTAAAAATGTAAATGTAATTCTTGTTGAAGATGGCAGAAAAGCATTAGGAAAATTGGCAAAGTATTATAGAGACAAGTTAAAAATAAAAGTGGTAGGGGTTACAGGTTCAACAGGAAAAACATCTACAAAAGACTTAATTGCAGCATTTTTAAGCGGTAGATATAAGGTTTTTAAAACTGAAGGTAATTTTAATAACGATATTGGACTTCCTTTAATGATATTAAAATTAAATGAGAAGTATGATATTGCAGTTTTAGAAATGGGCATGAATAATTTTGGTGAAATAGATTATCTAGCAGATATATCAAGACCCGATGTGGCTGTAATAACCAATGTTGGTGTGGCTCATATAGAATATTTAAAAACAAGAGAAAATATATTAAAAGAAAAGATGAGCATATCAAATTATATGGATAAAACCAATGTCCTTATTTTAAATGCAGAAAATGATATGCTTAATACAATAAAAAAAGATTATGGTTTTAAAATAATAAAAACTGGTTATAATCATAATAATGATTTGTTTGCAGAAAATATAAAATTAACAAAGGATAGTACAGAATTTGATATAATAAGAGGAAAACAAAGACATACATTTAAATTAAATATGCCTGGAGAACATAATGTATTAAATGGTCTTGTTGCAGCTGCTGTTGGGATTCAATTTAATATGTCTTTTGATGAAATGGATAAAGGATTAGAAAATTTTCAGGCAACATCCATGCGTCTAGAAATAATAGACAATAATAGATTTGTTATTATTAATGATTCCTATAATGCAAATCCAGATTCAATGAAGGCAGCATTAAGGGTTTTAGGTTCCTATGATAATAAAAGAAGAATAGCAGTTCTTGGAACCATGGGTGAATTGGGAACTTATGCTGAAAAGGGTCATAAAGAAATTGCTGAATATGCTTTAAAAAATGCAGATATCCTCTTTGCATGTGGTGAATATAAGAAGTGTTATGAAGAAGGATTTACAAATAATTGTTATACATTTGATAATAAAAAGCAGTTAATAGATGAATTGAAAAGTATATTAAAGGAAAATGATGTTGTTTTAATAAAAGCATCAAGGAGTGCTCATTTTGAAGAAATAGTTGAAGAATTAAACAATATAGATAAATAGACTAAAGGAGGTGAAACTGTCTAACTTAGACAGTAATATATGGGGGAAACAATAAAAATGTTTATACCACTAATAATTGCATTAGTAACTTCATTAATATTAGGACCGATATTTATACCATTGCTTCATAAGCTGAAGTTTGGTCAAAACATACGAGGAGATGGACCCCAGAGCCATTTGAAAAAATCTGGAACACCTACAATGGGTGGAATAATTTTCTTTATAGCAACAGCAGTAACTATAATTCTTATGAGATATGAATTTGATTCTAAAGAAATGATATTATTTTATTCCTTGCTGGCATTTGGTTTTATAGGATTTTTGGATGATATTTTAAAAATTATTCATAAAGATAATCTTGGATTAAAAGCAGGTCAAAAGATGATACTCCTTCTTATATTCTCAATAGCTTTTGCATTATATGGATATAATTCCATAGGAAGTGAATTAATAGTTCCTGTTTTAAACTTTGAATTAGATTTAAAAATGTTATATATACCATTTATTGTGATTTATTATGCAGGAGTAACCAATGCTGTTAATTTAACAGATGGTCTGGATGGTCTTGCAACAAGTGTTACTATAATAGTTCTTGTATTTTTTGCAGTTGTGAGTTATAGATTAAGAACTTCAGAAATAACAACATTTTGCTTGGCACTTATAGGAGCTCTCATAGGTTTTTTAAGATATAATGCTTATAAAGCAAAGATATTTATGGGAGACACAGGTTCTCTTGCACTAGGAGGAGCCGTTGCAACAATAGCATTAATGCTTAGGTTGGAACTAGTGCTTATTGTAGTAGGTGGAATTTATGTTATGGAAACTTTATCAGTAATTATACAGGTTACATCATTTAAATTAACAGGAAAAAGAGTATTTAAAATGGCACCTATTCATCACCACTTTGAACAGCTTGGATGGAGTGAAGTGAAAATTGTTACAGTTTTCTCATTCATTACTGTAGTCCTTTGTGTTATAGGTTTACTAATCATTTAATAATTAATGGAGGGTTTATACAATGAAAGGCAGAAGACCCAGAAAAAATAAAATGGGCAGTATTGATTATGGCATTTTTTATGCAGTATTAATATTAGTATGCATTGGTGTGGTAATGGTATATTCAGCAAGTTCTTACTATGCTATGTTTATGAATCAGGATAGTATGGCTTATTTAAAAAAGCAGCTGATGCTTGCCCCTCTTGGAATCTTTGCAATGTATTTTATGATGTGTTTTGATTACCACAAAATAAAAAAATATACTATGGTTACTATGATTGGAATTATACCTTTGCTTTTTGCTGTATTTTTATTTCCTGGAGTAAATGGTGCTCAAAGATGGATATATATAGGAAGATCTCTTAGTTTTCAGCCATCAGATCTTGCAAAATATGTAGTTGTCATATTTCTTGCCTTGAGTCTTGAGAGAAAAGGTGAAGGAATTAAGGATTTTAAAACAGGAATTATACCATATCTTGGGATTTCGGCTTTTTATGCAGCTATAGTTTTAGCAGAAAAAAATTTAAGTATTGCCTGTGTTATTATGATTGTAACATTCATTATGCTATTTTCAGCAGGAGGAAGAATAAAGCATCTTTTTGGATATGTAGCTCCTGCTCTTGTTGCAGCAGCAGTAGCATTTACAGTTCTTGAACCCTATAGAATGAAAAGACTTATGAGTTTTACAAATCCTTGGAAGGATCCTACAGGAGATGGGTACCAGCTGATTCAGTCCTTTTATGCTCTTGGTTCTGGTGGACTTACAGGATTAGGGCTGGGACAGTCAAGACAAAAAACATTATATATGCCAGAACCTCATAATGATTTCATATTTTCAATTATTGGAGAAGAATTAGGACTTATAGGATGTCTTACCATAATTATTTTGTTTGTAATTTTAGTATGGCGTGGCATAATTGTAGCTATGAAAGCAAAGGACGTATATGGTTCTCTTTTAGCAGTTGGAATTACTTCTGTAATAGCTGTACAGTCTTTAATAAACATTGCAGTTGTAACAGGTTCAATGCCAGTTACAGGTGTGCCTCTGCCATTTATAAGTTATGGAGGAACTTCACTTGTAGTTAATCTGGCTGCAATGGGAATTCTTTTGAATATTTCAAGGCAGATTGAAGGAAAAGGTAGTCCAAATAATTAAATATAACAAAGAGCATAGGAGATTTTAATGAATAAAATTGAGTACTTCTGTGCTCTTTTTATATAATATTTAGTGAAAATATATACTTAAAGTGATATTATATAGTGTATAGAAAAAGTTATAGAAAATAGGGATGGTTATGACAAAAAGAAAAAATAAATACATTAGAAAAAGAAGAAAAAAGCGGTTTGCTTTAAAAATTATTTTTTTACTAATTGCTTTAGCAGGTGGTTTTACTGTATTTGCATGTAAATCTAACTTTTTCATAATTAAAAAAGTTGCAATTCTTGGTAATCCGGCACGAAGTGGTGATGAAGTAAAAGAAAAAACCGAATATCTTTTAGGGCAGAATATTTTATTTATTGATAAGTCACATATAGTAGATGAAGCTAAAAAGAATCCGTATGTGAAAAGTGTAAAAATAAAAAAAGTTTATCCAAAACTTGTTAATATAACTATAAGTGAAAAAAAAGCAGTATATTGTGTGGAACATGACAAAAATTTTTATGTAATTAGTAGTGATTTAATGATTTTAGAGGATAAAGCAGATATTAAAAACAGAAATCTTATAACATTATATGGTATTAATTTAAAAAGCAAAACAGTAGGTACAAGGGCAGTAGAAGAACAAAGAATATATAAAATTTTAGATTTATTTGCACAAATGAGCATAGAAAACCCTACTAATTACAAAATTGATTCAATAGATTTAACAGATCTTACAAACATTAAAGTATATATTGGACAAATTGAAGGAAGACTAGGAAATGATGAAAATTTACTCCAAAAAATGAATGTACTGTTGCATATTATAGAAAATCAGTCCATAGGATTAAAGAAAGGATATGTAGATGTGGGGTTTGAAGGAAACCCTGTTTATTATAAAGAAGAATAAATTTTGAAGGGAGAAGTTATGAAAGTATCTAAATCTCAATTATTTATTGCAGTTATATGTTGCTTCTTGGGATTTTTATTAACATATCAATTTAAAATGTTAAGTGAAAAAGAAAATGCATCAGCTAAAGTAAATGGAACTTCAGCTGATGTAATATCTGAAATTGAGGCATTAAAGAAAGAAAAAGAAGAACTTTTGGTTACAAATGCTCAATTGTCCAATGAATTAAAGCAAATGGAAGAATCAGCAGCACAGGAAAGTGATTTGGCATCAGAAATAAAGAATCAATTAGATACAGCAAGAATGCATTTAGGAAGTGTTGATGTAAAAGGACCAGGAGTGGTATTAACAATTACGCCTAAAAGTACCATATTTTCTACTAATAACAATAATGTAAGAGATTTAAGCGAAGCAGAATTTGTTCATATGGTTAATTTATTGTGGTATTCTGGGGCTGAAGCAATATCAATTAATGATATAAGAATTACTCCTCAAACTGGAATAAAGACTGCAGGAAATGGTATAGCTATTGGATCAACAGGAAGGGTATATCCAAGGGAGAAAATTATTATAAAAGCAATTGGTGATAAGAATCGTATGGAAGTGGGAGTAGGATTTCCAGGTTCTTTGGAATATGGTTCATTAGCTAATTATAATGTAGAATTAAAACTTGAAGATGATATAAAAATAGGAAAATCAACAGTATCTTTAAAAGGTGAATTTATAAAATCTGTAAAGGAATAGGAGAGAATACATTGATTGCAATTATAGGATTACTTATTGGAATTATTTTAGGTTTTATATTAGATGTTAATATACCAGAAGCTTTTTCATCTTATATGTCTGTTGCAATATTGGCATGTTTAGATTCAGTTTTTGGTGCAATAAGAGCAAATTTATCTAAAAATTTTCAGACAGACATTTTTGTTTCAGGCTTTTTTGGCAATGCTCTTCTTGCAGCATTACTTGCTTTTTTAGGTGATAAACTTGGTATACCTATTTATATTGCAGCAGTAATAGTATTTGGTGGAAGAATATTTGAAAATTTTGCAATAATAAGGCGTATTTTATTGGAACAGCTTAGAGAAAAGAAGAAAGCAGGACTAACAGATTCTGAGGTGAAAGAATGAAGAAGAGTGAAAATTTTTTCTTTGTTTTTATTGCAGCAATTGTATTAGGGATGCTTATTTCAATAAATTTTGATTTTGAAAGAATGGAATCATATTCTATGCTCAATTCATCAGAGTATTATTATGCTATAGAACAACGGAATGATTTATATAGGGACATAGATAATATTATTGAAGAAAATTATGAGATAAGAAAAACCATAAGTAAATATAAAGAAGAAGATGAACAAAATGAGAAAATAATAGAAGATATGAAAAATCAAATAAATGAATATAATATATTTAATGGAATGGATTCAGTTGAAGGAGCTGGCATAATTTTATGTATTGATGATGGAGAAACAGATTACAACAAAGAAAATATGGATGAGATTAATAGTAAGATTTTACATGATAGTGATATGGCTATGGTATTAAATGAACTTAGAAATGCAGGAGCACAGGCCATAAGTGTCAATAATCACAGGGTGGTTCCATGGTCCGGAGTAATTTGTAACTGGGCGTTTATTGGATTTGATGATGGTACTATGGAATATGCACCTTTTAATATTTATGTCATTGGAGATCCAGATAAATTGAAGGCTGCAATTTTGGAGGATGGAAGCTATATTAATAGCCTTATAATAAGGAAGCTTAATATATCTATAGAAACAAGGGATAAAATAATAATGCCGCCAACCAGCTCTAATGGCATAATAAATTATATGAAACAGGATGAAGATTAAGAACAAATTTATTGATTTTTTTGAAGGAGATTTTAAATTCATGGAGAATATAAACATATTGAGATAAAGAAAGGCATAATTGAAAAGGTGTTAGTCATGGGGATAAAAGAAAACTTAGAAGAAATAAAGCAAAACATACCAGAAGGAGTTACTTTACTTGCTGTTTCAAAAACCAAGCCTTTAGAGGATTTGGAAGAAGCATATAAGTATGGAATGAGAGATTTTGGAGAAAATAAAGTTCAAGAGCTTCTAAAAAAAGAAGAAGTATTTCATAAAGATGTTAGATGGCATTTAATTGGTCATTTACAGACTAATAAAGTAAAATATTTAGTAGATAAAGTATATCTTATTCATTCACTTGATAGTATTAAACTTTTATCTGAATTAGAAAAAGTTTACAAAAAAAATAATAAAAAGATAAATACCTTAATTGAAATAAATATAGGCAGAGAAGAAAGCAAGACTGGCATTATGGAAGAAGATTTAGAAAATTTTCTTATTGAAGTGGAAAAATGTTCTAATGTTTTAGTTAAGGGGTTAATGGTTATAATTCCTAAAGGTAATGAAGAAAGCAATAGAAAATATTTTAGAAGAACTAAATGGATTTTTGATCAATTAAAGAAAAAAAATTATAGAAACATTTCAATGGATATTTTATCAATGGGAATGACTAATGATTACAATATCGCCATAGAAGAAGGCTCAACTATGGTAAGGGTTGGAACGGGAATATTTGGAGAAAGAGATTATAATGTTTAGGAGGAGAAAATAATGAGCAATGTCTTTTCAAAGATGAAATCTATTTTAGGTTTTGAAGATTATGAAGATTATGATGAATATGAAGATGATGAATATGAAGATGAACAGGATGATGAAAAAGAAGAAGTAGAACCTGTAATTACTAATAAAAAGAATCCTAATAATGGGAAGGTTGTAAATATTCATACATCAACATCAATAAAAGTAACTATAACAAAACCTGCTGATTATGAAGAAGCTATGGAAATATGTGATGCGTTAAAAAATAGGAGAATAGTATTGGTCAATACTACTATGCTTGATTTAAAAATTGCACAGAGACTATTGGATTTTATTAGTGGTTCATGTTATGCCTTGGGAGGAGAAGTACAGCAGATAGAAAAGGGTGTATATTTATTATCACCATCTAATGTGGAGGTAACAAATGAATTAAAAAATGAATTGAGTACTAAGGCATTATTTAACTGGTCTAAGTAAGGAGGAAATATGTCATTTTTCATGTATAAGATAATAAATTCAGTATTTGGGTTATTAGAACTTGCAATATTAATAGAATGTATAGCATCATGGATTCCACAATTAAGATATAATTCTTTTATGGAAGCAATTTCAAAGATTACAACTCCTATATTAGAGCCTTTTAGACAGCTTCAAGATAGGTTTTTAGGTAATATGCCAGTAGATTTCTCACCAATATTAGCATTAGTTGCAATTAGAATTATGCAGTCACTTTTATTTACAATATTAGAAATGATTTTTTAAATTATTGTGAAGGAAAAGATAAGCAAAGTATTTGGTGATGAAAGAGCAGAAGTATTAAACTTATACGAAAAATATATTTTATGCAAGGAAAAGGATATTACTCTGTTTGGAAATAACTTTTATACACCTAATGTTTGGAAATGGGTTGAAAAAAACTTTAAAGAAGAAAGCATAGGTGTTGAAACTTATGGTCTCTTTAATGATTGTGAAAGGCGTATGATATGTTTCAATAATAAGTATTATGCTGATTTTCCAATAAAGTGTATAAAAATAATTAATACTTCCAAATTTATAACATTAAAGCATAAGGATTATTTAGGAAGCATATTGGGCTTAGGAATACAACGCAATAAAATTGGAGATTTAATTGTGGATGAGAACTGTTGTTATGTACCAGTACATTTAGAAATTGCAGAATATATTTTATACAATCTAGAAAAAATAGGAAAGACATCATGTAAGGTACAGATTATAGAAGATAAAAAGGATTTTCCTAAAGTTAGTCTTAAAGAAGAAATTATACTGGTTTCTTCTTTAAGGCTGGATTCGTTAATATGTAAAATCTGCAATACTGCTAGATCAAAAGCAGTATCAATAATAGAGCAAGGATTAGTACTGGTGGATTACAATGTAGTTAGAGAAAAAAGTCATGAAGTAAACATTGATGAAAGAATAACTATAAGAAAAAAAGGCAAGTTTATAGTAGGAAACATTATAGGTAATAGTAAAAGTGGTAAAGTAAAATTAGTAATAAAAAAATATACATAAATAGAGGTGATATTATGAAACTTACACCAATGGATATTAGCAACAAAGAGTTTAAAAAGGGGTTAAGAGGATATAATTCAGAAGAAGTTGATGAATTTTTAGATGAGGTAGTAGAAAATTATGAAGAAGTATATAAAGAGAATGCATCTTTAAAGGAAAAGCTTGCTAATCTTACAGAAAAGGTTGAATATTATTCAAATATTGAAAATACCATACAAAATACATTACTATTAGCTCAAAATGCTGCTGAACAGGCTAAAAGTTCTGCAAAAAAAGAAGCTGAATTAATGGTTAAGAATGCAAATGAAACAGCACAAAAAGTATTAGATAAGGCTCATAATGATGTTATTGCAATAAATGATGAATATGAGAAAGTAAAACAAGAATTTACAAAGTTTAGATCAAAATATAAGAATTTTCTAAATACAATGATGGAAACATTTGATGATATGGAAAAGGACTTTATGAAAAATTATAATTTGGTTGAAAAAAATAAGGAAGAAAATGAACAATTACAAAATTTAAATGAAATCATATATTCGCAAACTAAAGAAGAAGATATTTCCACTTCACAGGAAGAAAATGAAGAAGGTATACAGTTTAAAGAAATAGAAACTAAGGAACAATCATTAGAAGACAATGAGGAAAATATAGATGAAACAATGTCTTTAGAAGCTGTAAATGAAGAATTAAATCAAATAAAGAGTTTTTTTGCACAAGGCTCTGATAATTAAATTTTGTATAATGAGTAGGTAATTAAATATAATTGGGGAGAGAAGATTTTTATAATCCTCTCTTTTTTGATTATCTAATTTTGTGAGGTCTGTTTTATGGAAAAGAAACAATATGTAGTAGACATTTTAGAGGAAAATATACGAATAGATAAATATGTTATGGAATTACTAAGAGATAAATCGCGTTCCTATATTCAAGGACTTATTGAGAAAGGTAGTATATTAGTAAATAACAAAATTATTAAAAGCAATTATAAAGTTAAACAGGGAGATATTATAGATATTCAAATTGAAGAACCAGAAATTCTTAAAGTTGAAGCTGAAAATATACCAATTCATATTATGTATGAAGATGAAGATATTATAGTTGTTAATAAAGCACAGGGGATGGTTGTTCATCCGGCACCTGGAAATTACAATGGCACTTTGGTAAATGCTCTATTGTATCATTGTAAAGATTTATCCAGTATTAATGGGATTATAAGACCAGGAATAGTACATAGAATTGATAAAGATACTTCAGGAATCCTTGTTATTGCTAAAAATGATGAAGCTCATAACAAGTTAAGTGAACAGCTGAAGGCACATTCCATGAAAAGAGAATATTATGCTATTTTGGAAGGAACAATAAAAAATCAGCATGGAACTATTAATAAGCCTATAGGAAGAAATAAGAAAGACAGATTAAAGATGGGTATTACCGAAGACGGCAAAAATGCAGTAACCCATTATACTGTTTTGGAAAGATATAATGGATATAGTCTTGTTAAATGTGTTTTAGAAACAGGCAGGACTCATCAGATCAGAGTGCATATGGCATCTATAGGATTTCCTTTGGTAGGTGATCCTTTATATGGGCATAAAAAACAAAAATTCAAATTGCAAGGTCAGGTTCTCCATGCAAAAACTTTAGGGTTTATACATCCAACAACTAATAAGTATATGGAATTTAATAGTGAACTGCCAGAATATTTTAAAGAATTTATATGCAAATTAAGAAATGGTACATAAGATTTGGAGGTATTATAAAGATGGAATTAAAAGCAAATATTTTAGATGAGCAAGCCATAAAAAGAACTCTTATACGTATTTCTCATGAAATAATAGAAAGAAATAAAGGAATTGAGGATATTGTTTTAATTGGAGTTAAAACAAGAGGATTTCCCTTAGCAAATAGAATAGCAGAATATATAAAATCAATAGAAGGTGCTGAAGTTCCAGTTGGATCAGTTGACATTTCTTTATATAGAGATGATTTAACAGAAGGAGATAATATGCCTGAAGTTAAAAACTGCAATCTTAGTATTAATGTTCAAAATAAAAAGGTAATTATTGTAGATGATGTTTTGTATACGTGTCGTACAATAAGAGCTGCAATAGATGCTATAATTGATGTTGCAAGACCTAAAGTTATTCAGCTTGCAGTGCTTATTGATAGAGGCCATAAGGAACTTCCAATAAGAGCTGATTATGTTGGTAAAAATATACCAACATCTAAAAATGAATCAATAGCTGTAGAATTAAAGGAAGTAGATAATAAGGATTGTGTGAAAATATATTCCCATTAAAATCTTAAGGAGAAAAGTATATGATGTATGATTTAATAGCTACAAGTACTTTTGGAATTGAAAGTATTACAGCAAAAGAATTGAGGGCACTTGGGTATGAAGATTTAAAAATTGAAAATGGAAAGGTGACTTTTTCGGGAGATGAAATGGATATAGCTATTGCTAATATTCATTTAAGGACTGCAGACAGAATTCTTATAAAAATGGCAGAATTTCAAGCAAAATCTTTTGAAGAATTATTTCAAGGAACTAAAAAAGTAGAATGGAGCAGAATTATACCAAAAGATGGAGTAATGCATGTTGTTGGAAAAAGCATTAAGTCAGCTCTTTATAGTGTTCCTGATTGTCAATCAATTGTAAAAAAAGCAATAGTTAATAGTATGAGTGAAAGTTATGGAGTAGAGAATTTCAGTGAAACTGGACCTGTATATAAGATAGAGGTATCAATTTTAAAAGATGTGGTAACTTTAACTATTGATACTACAGGCCCAGGATTACATAAGAGAGGTTACAGAGCCAATGCAGGACTTGCACCATTAAAAGAAACATTAGCAGCATCAATGGTTCTTCTTTCAAGATATAATGATGAATTTGAACTTATAGATCCATTTTGTGGATCTGGTACAATATTAATTGAAGCCGCTATGATAGCATTAAATATGGCACCAGGGGTGAACAGACAGTTTGTTTGTGAAACATGGCCCTCAATGCTGCCAGAGATTTTTACCATGGTAAGAGATGGTGCCAGAAAAGGGATAAAAAATAAAAATATACAATTAATTGGATATGATATAGATTATAAAACATTAAAGGTGGCTATGGAAAATGCTGAAAAAGCAGGACTTAAGAATTATATAAAATTTCAAAAACGGGATTTCATGAATTTTTCTACATCAAAAAAATATGGTTTTATAATATCTAATCCTCCATATGGAGAAAGGATAGGTGAGAAAGAAAACTTAAAAATATTATATAAGCATATGGGAGAAGTAAAAGAAAAACTTTCAGGCTGGGATTTTAACCTGCTTACATCTTATGAGCCTTTTGAAAAAACTTTTGGAAGAAAAAGCACAAAGAATAGAAAATTATATAATGGTAAAATTAAATGCTATTATTATCAGTATTTTGATAATAATAAGATTAAAAATATAGGAGATACACTTGGAAGTATGCTTTTAAAATAAAAAATAAATTGAAAATATATTTACAAAATAATTCTTTGGTGTTAACATATATTTATAAATTAGCAAAGATGCTAAGACGCTGTGGCGTTTTAGCATCTTTTTTATTTTGAAAATAAAATTCAAACATATTATTGATTAAAAGTTTATAAATAATTGATAAGGAGGCAGAAAAAATGGCAGAAGTATATCAGAATATAGCAGCTAAGATACCAAAGATGAGCAAGGCACAGGAGAAGATTGCAAGATATATATTGTCACATCCAAACAGTGCGCCATTTTTAACAGTTGAAAAATTGGCTAAGTTATCAGGAGTAAGCATTGCAACAGTAACACGATTTGTAATATTTTTAGGATATGAAGGATATCCAGAATTCTTAAGGGATATTCAGGAATGTATGCAGAATCAGGTAACAAAAATAGAAAAGATAAGAGTTTCAAAAACTAAAGGCAGTGAAGAGAAGGAAAAAATAATTTATGGTGCATTTGAAAGTGATCTTAATAATATAAAATCAACATTAGAAGATATTAATTTTATTGAAATAAGAAAAGCAGTAGCTGAAATACTTGAAGCGAAAAAAATTTATATAATTGCAAAAGCTAATACATATGCTTTAGGTGTGTTTTTGAAATATTATCTTGATTTTGCTGTTAATGATGTAAAAATCATAAGCAGTAATGAAATTATTCCTAAGAAAATATCAAATGGAGACTTGGTAATAGGTATAAGCTTTGAAAAACATATAAAGGGAGTAATAGAACTTTTTAAATTTATGAAGGAGAAGGGAGCAAAAACTCTGGCAATTACAGATAATATGCTTTCTCCTTTGGTTCCTTATAGTGATATTACATTAACTGCTGCAAGTAAAGGAATAATATCTATAGATTCTTTTGTGGCACCTCTTAGCATGATTAATGCTATAGTTGTTGGTCTTGAAGAAGAACGAAAAGATTTATTTGTAAACAATATAGAACAGTATGATGAAGTTTGTCAAAAATTTAATATGTTTTTATAATTATAAGGAATAATAAAAAGCAAATAAATAAGGAGGACTTTTTAATATTATAATATCATGAATTAAAAAGTCCTCCTTACTTATGAAAATTTAAAATATAATTATTTAGTGTATAAAGAGTTAAAATCATTAGGATTAATGACAATTGTGTTATTAGTATGATATATGACCATTCCTGGTTTTGCACCTTTTGGTTTCTTTAATTCTTTTACTTTTGTGTAATCTATAGAAAGTTTGTTTTCGGCTTTGCCTTTGCTGTAATATCCTGCAATTATAGCAGCTTCTTTTAGGGTTTTATCAGGAACATTAAAAGAACATATTATAACATGGGATCCAGGTATATTTTTTGCATGAAGCCATAAATAATTTTTGTTGGCAAATTTTAGACTTAAATAGTCATTTTGAATATTGTTTTTTCCTACATATATTTCAATATTGTCACTTGAGGTAAACATAAGGGGTTTTGAGGGTTTGCTTTTATTATTTTTAGAATTTCTTTTGTTTCGTATATAATTAGTTAAAACAAGTTCTTTTTTTATTTCATCAATTTCATCATAACTTTCTGCATTTAAAATATTTGTAAGAACAGAATTTAAATATTCCATTTCTTTATTGTTTTTTTCAAGTTCCAAAGCAGCATGGGATTCTGAAGCTTTTAGTTTGTTATATTTTTTATAATATTTCTGAATATTATAAGAAGGAGTTTTATTAGGATCTAACTGTATTGTGAGATATTCTTCACAATCTTCATTATAAAAATTGAGAAGTTTACATTCTGTACTGCCCTGTTCTATTGAATATATAAAGGAAGTAAGTAAATCTCCTTTTATTTTATATATGTCCTTATTTAAGCATTCCCTTAAGGTTTCTTCAAGTATTTTTTTCTTTTTCATACATCTGTCTAGATTGGTATTAATAAGTTTTTGAAGATCAGTAGATTTATTAAGAAGTCTGTCTTGAGTATCTTTTTTTAAATAAAAGTCATCCATAAGAAGATTTGGATTATTATATTTGGTTTCTGAATATTGCTTTTTTAAGGTTTTAAGGGATACACAGTAATAATCTTTTAACTTATGATCTATATCACAATAGGATACAAAATTTTCACTTGTGTTAAGATTTTCTATGAATAAATTAAAATGATCATATATTTCAATCCGTGTAGGTGAAGAATTTATCTGTGTCAGCATATAGTACAATTCTGTAGACAGAAGTCTGCTTATACCAGTAAAAACTGAACTATAAAAGGAATCATTAAACTCAATAAAATTGTTGCTGATATATTCAGAAAATGTTTCAAAATTAAAAGAAAAAGGATTCAATTTATTAGCTGCAGGAGGATAAACATAAGATGTACCAGGGTATAAAACTCTGTAGCTGTTAATGTTGGAAGTTATATGCTTAATACATTCCATTACTTTATTGTCTCGATTACGCACAAGGGTTATGTTAGAGTGCCTGCCCATGATTTCCACTATAAGTGAATAGGTGCTGTTAAATCCAAGTTCATCAGTATTTTCTATTTTCAATATTACTATTCTGTCTCCATCTTTTTGATATATATCTAGGATTTTTCCATTTAACAGGTATTTTCTAAGAACCATAAGAAATATTGGAGCTGTTATGGGATTCTTTTTTGTATTTTCTGTTATATGAATTCGTGCAAAGCGAGGGGAAGCTGAGATTAACAATTTGATATTTTTTCGTTCTTTTCTAAAAGTTAAAATTATCTCATCCTTCTCAGGCTGATTAATTTTATCTATTTTGCAGTCTGTAAGAGTGTTTTTTAAGTTTTTTACTATAGTTGATAAATATATACCATCAAGTGCCATATTGTGTCATCCTTTCTTATAAACATTAAGAATAGTATATCATTAATTAGTAATTAATATCAATTGTCATTTAAATATATGGAATTATGAATTTTTTTTAAAATAATATGGTAAACAAAAGGTATTAGTAGTAATATTTAAGAATAGACTTTATATTTTTATGTTAAGCAAGGGGGATTATATAATGAAATTTTATAAAATGCAGGGTGCAGGAAACGATTTTATCTTCATAGATGGAGATAATTTAAAGGTTAATGATGAATGTGAGCTGGCAAAAAAATTGTGTGATAGGCATTATGGAATAGGAGCAGATGGGCTGGTTCTTGTAAAAAGCAGCAAGGTGGCACAAGCAAAGATGGAGATTATAAATTCAGATGGTTCAAGACCTAATATGTGTGGTAATGCAATAAGATGCTTTGGAAAATATGTTTATGAAAAAGGTATTGTAAATGAAGAAAAATTTTCAGTAGAAACTGGAGATGGAATAAAGGAAATTGAAGTTATAAAAGAGCAGAATGAGGTAAAGCTGGTAAGAGTTTATATGGGAAAGGGGTCTTTTCAGGGGAAAGACATTCCTCTTAATGATTGTGACCAATTAATTGATAAAGATATAAAAATTCATGGAAAGATATACAATATGACAACTGCTGTTGTAGGAGTTCCTCATACAGTAATCTTTGAAGATACTGAAGAATATGATGTAATAGAAGATGGAAAGAAAATAGAAAAATATGAATTATTTAAAGAAGGTACTAATGTTAATTTTGTAAAAATAATTGATGATACTCATATAAGAGTAAAGACATGGGAAAGAGGAGCTGGAGCTACTCTTGCATGTGGCACTGGATGTAGTGCGGCTGTATTTATCTGTAAAAAATTAAAAAGAGTAAATGAAGAAAAAGAAATATTTGTAGAAGCTCCTGGAGGAAATTTGATTATAGAAGTTTGTGAAAATGGAATTTTTATGAAAGGTCCAGCAGAATATTCTTTTAGTGGAGATGTGATTATTTAATCTATAAAAGTATGTACAGCTTAGAAGCAATAGAAGAGGAAAAATAAATGGTATCAGCAATAAAAGGTTCTTTTACTTATGGAGTTATTATTATGATTTTACTAATGATAGGAGGGTGCCATAATAATACCTTAGATAATGAAAATACTAAAGATATATTGATTAATTCTCTTAATAATGGTGCTGTACTAAAAAGCCAGAATGGAGAATATGATTTATATAATTATATAGATGCTTCTCTTGTTAAAGTTTCATCACAAAATGCAATTGTAGCATACAATAAGCAAAATAATGTTTATATAAAATATGAAGAAGGAAAAAGTTATGCTGTTTATAAAAATAAAAAGATAAATATTGATGAAGATTATGAAGAATTGAAATTGTCACCACAGGGACGGTATCTATCTTATTTTATTGAAGACAATGGATTGAAACTGAAAATATATGATATTATACAAGAGAAAAGTATAAATATTAATAGTGATACATTAATTTCAGGCACTTTATATGACTGGTATGATGATAATAAATTAATATATTATGGTATTGGTCATAAGAAAGATAATGGTATATTTATGTATGACTTAGATAATAATAAAGAAAACATATTATACAAAATTAATAATGGTTTTTTGAATTTTTTAAAGTGTACTAAAAATAATGTAAATTTTTTGCATATAGATAATAACAATAATAAAGAGTTTTTATCTATAGATAAAGAAAAATCTGCTGTTGTATATAAATCAAAGAAAATAGAAAATATAAATGACATTGAAGAAGTTGATTCTAAGATTTATTTTATGGGAAAAGTAATAGATGATGCAGAGTCATTGTATTTGCTGGATTCATCAGGAATAAGAAGAATTATATTTGATTTTCCTTATGTGATAAAATGTAGTAAGGGATTAAAAATTGATAGGGATGGAAATGCTATTTTTATTGGATGTGACAGTCTCAATGGAAATGAAAAAATATATAGATATAATATAGATGGAACTGTTGAAGTTATTGGCAGTGAATCAGTAGAATATACATTTATTGAAGGTAATTAAAATTATTAAAATCAAAATTTTGATTTTAATAATTTTTTTATGTATAAAAATATACTATAGTGGTTAATAATTAAGATATTTAAAAAGGAGGTGTAAATATAAACAATAGCATTGAAAATATAGATTATAAACTTATTTCAAAAATAAATCCTAATATATGCTCAAAATATAGTTTTATTCCCTTAAATAAAAGGGGAAATACCCTTAATATAATTATGTCACATATTAAAGAAGAAAACGTAAGAAATATTGAGTATTTATGTGGAACTTCAGTTGAAATTATTAAAATAGACAGCTGTGAGTTTAAGATTCTAAGTGAAATTATATTTGGAAATAATCATGAAAAATTGAGTGACATAATAATCAGGGATGCCATAAAGAAAAAATCTACAGATATTCATTTTGAGCCTGAAGAGGAAAATGTAAGGATAAGATATAGAATAAATGGATGTATGGCAACTAGATTCATTATAGAAAAAGAAAAATATTATAAAATATTATCTAAGATAAAAGTACTTGGAAATATGGATATGGCTGAAAAGCGAAGACCACAAGATGGAAAAATTATTGCAGATTATGATGAAATTAAATATGATTTAAGAATTTCCACCATTCCAGTTGTTTTTGGAGAAAAAATGGTAATAAGAATTCTCTATTGCAGAAATTTCAATCTGAATATTAAAGAACTGAATTTTAATGAAAAAGACATAAAAATTATAGAAAAAATAAATAAAATTTCAAGTGGTCTCCTTATAGTTAATGGACCTACCAGCTCAGGCAAATCTACTACTCTCTATACAATGCTAAATGAAATGAGCAGGGAAAATGTAAATATTATGACCATAGAAGATCCTGTAGAAGCTTATATAAAAAATATAAATCAGATGAGCGTAAATAACGAGCTTAATGTGACTTTTAGTAGTGGATTAAGAAGTCTTTTGAGACAGGATCCAGATATAATAATGATTGGTGAAATAAGGGATACCGAAACTGCACAAATAGCGGTAAGAGCATCCATAACTGGCCATAAGGTATTAAGTACAATACACTGCAGATCTCCAAGAGAAGTTTTTTTGAGGTTTAATAGTATGGGAATACAGAATGATATTCTATTTGAATGTCTTAAGGGCATAATTTCTCAAAGGCTTATAAGAGTCCTTTGTAACAATTGTAAAGAAAAAATGAAAAATATTAAATACAAGAATAGATATGTATTTAGAAAATGTGGATGCGAAAAATGCAATTATACTGGATATGCGGCTAGAAAGCTTGTTAGCAGTGTATATTATTTAAATGATGAAGTAAAAACATTAAGACAGTTATTAGAAAATCCTAGCAATTTCTCCAACAAACCAATGCTGTGCCAGATGGAAAATATGCTTTTTAATGGAAATATTGATTATGATGATTTTTTGAATTTCATTGAAGGAGAAAAGCTATATGATGAAGCTTAGTTTTATGGAGTATTATTTAAAGATTAGTAAAGAGGCAGAAATATTAAGTATTATATGTGGAAGTCTTGCTGAAATTTATAAAGATGGTTTAAAAATAAATACAGCCATAAAGATAGTAAAAGATGCGGTAAACAGTAAAATATATAAGGAAAGTCTTGAAGATGTAATTAAAGGCATTGAGGACGGAAAAACTTTAAGTGAAAGTTTTTCACAATTTGAAAATCTATATCCCAAGCTAATGACTTCAATGATAAAAATGGGAGAAGAAAGTGGAGAATTATATTTTGTACTAAAGGCATTAAAATTTTATTATTTAGACATATATGAAATAAAAAAGAAAACTAAGAAAGCTGTTTCTTATCCTGGATTTATTTTGGTGTTTTTTATAGTTATGGCCTTATATCTATTTAAATGTATTCTTCCTAATATATTAAACCTTTATAATTCTATGGAAATCCCATTTTCTGAAACAGTACAAGTGATAAAAAATATTAGTGAAATAATAAATAATGATATAATGCTGTTTTTTATATATACTGCAATTTATGTATTTATACTACCATATATAGGGTTTAAATATATTTTTAATAAGTATTCAGACAAAATAAAATGTCATATTTCAATTTGGAAAATGTACTATGAGTATAAAATGATATTAATGCTTTACATATTATTTAATTCTAAACTTAATATATCAAAAGGACTTAACATATGTGAGCAGTGTGCAGAAGGAGAAATATTATCAAAAGCATTTTTAACAGTAAAAACCTATATTAACAAAGGTTATGATTTAACCTATTCTTTGCAGAAATCCTATATTTTATCGCCTTATTCCTTATCCATAATAAGGATTCATGAAGAAGGAGGCAGTTTGGAAAAGGCATTTTTTCAGTTAAAGGAGAAAAAAAGTGTAGAAATATTAGAGAAAATTGAGAAATACATATCCACAATTGAGCCAGCTTTAATAATAATTTTAGCAGGAATTATTTGTATGTTCTTCTTAAATATTATTCTGCCTATTATGGAGGGGGTTAACAATATATCCATATGAATAGGAAAAAAGCATATACATTATTAGAAACTATAACCGTCATATTTATATTGTTATGTATATTTTGTGGAGGAGTCACATTATACAAAAGTGGGAAAAATATTAAAAATGGCATACTTATGAAGAAATATACCTATGAGATTCAAAATATTATTACTTTTGGAAAATGTGTATGCAGAGATAAAGGAAAAGTGGGGAAAATAACCATTGATACAAGCCGAAATACCATAAGATTCATGGAAGGATATGACGGCATAGAAAGAGTGATAAAAATTCCCAAGGATTTTATTGTTACACCAAAGATTAATTATTATATTTCAGAAGAAGGAAAAATCAAAGGAAGCAATACAATAAGAATTGCAGATAAAAATAAAAAAATAAATGAAATAACTATAAAAACAGGAGTGGATACTATAACAATATATGAAAATTAAAAAAAACAAGGGCTATATAATTGTAGAAATTATGGTTTCTATAGGGATTATTATAACAGTTATGGCTATAGGAGCAGGAATTTATTCAAATGCAGTAATGGCGTTTAAAAAGTCCTTTTTAACAGAAAATATGAAAATGACTGTTTATAATATATCCAATGAAATTAAATATAATATGACTTATGAAGAAATAGAAATGATGTTTAATGGCAGAGAAGAAGTATTATTAAAATACAGCCCAGATACTAATATTCATATTATGGATAATAGATTAAATACTTTGCCAGAAGGAGAAGGTATAAAGATAGTGAGAGAAAATGATAATTATAACAGTTTCATAATAGAATGTAAAACCATATTAAGGGATGAAGAAATTTTAGTAAGGGATAAAATAAGCAAGAGTTGGTGGATGAATGAAAAAATATAGGAAACATGGGTTTACATTAATTGAAGTTGTTATATACCTATTTATAGTAAGCACTTTATTTTTAATGTTGTTTACTTTTTATAGATCCTCCTATAATTTTTATAATACTGCAAGGGAAGAAGCAGTTAACATAAATAATGTACGAAATTTTTTTATTAATTTAGATATTATTATGAGAGATGAGGAAATTGAAAATATATATGAACAAAAAAACTGTTTAAATATAACAAAAAATACTCATGGAGGAAAAATGAATATGGTTATAAAACGGAATGAAAATAGCATTTTTATAAAATATATCCAAAATGGCAGAACCATTACAATAACTAAAATGCTTAATAATGTTAAGGAATTTAATATAAAAACAAAGGATAACCTGATTTATCTTCATATAATAACACTAAATGAAAGGGAATATATAAGATGTCTTTAAAGAGAAAGGGAAATATACTATTAATTATAAATGTGTTTCTGGGGATTATATCCATACTTATTCTATCTTTTTGTACTATGATAAAAAATATTGGTGAATATGACAATATAAATGTTCATAAAGGTGATTTATATAATATAGAAAAATCAGAAGAAGAAGTTATAAAAGAAACTATGGAGTTAGTTAATGATTATGGATTTGAAAATATAGAGAAGGATGGAGAATTTTATGTTAAAAAACAGGAGTTTTCACTTTTATATAATGGAGATAAGAAGTGTTTTTATCTGACATCCTATAAAAATAATATTATTAGAAAAATTAATTATAGACTAGAAGAAGGTAAGGTTATATTTGTACCTTCATATGAATATGTAAGGGAAGTGAGTTATGAATAAGAATTTATTAATAGCTAGAAAAAATGATTTTATTTATAATGGAAATAACTTTTGTGCTGAACAGTTAAGGTGGATTAATACTGAAGAGAGAAAAAGTTATTTAAAAGTAATAATTTTAGAGGAACCACTTATAATTAATGAGATAAACAGAAAAATTAAAAAAAATCAATGCCATAAAGTTGTAGAAGAATTTATTACAAATGAGTTTCCTCAAAACAATGAAATTTTATATGATTATAAATATAACTGTAAAAATAAAAAGCTGTATATTACTTATATGAGAAGTAACAGAGAGTTAAATGAATTTTGCATGAAGTTTACACATATAAGTATAATGCCGTTTCAATATTTTATGCAAAAAAAGTGCCAAATTAAATATAAAAAAATCTTAAATAGTTACTGTGCAGTTTGTCTTATATATGGAATATATTATTTTATTGAAGTTGCAGACAATATAATATTAAATAACTTTTGTAGTAGTTATATACAAAAAATACAAGATGCAATTGTTAAATCACAAAGAAATACCATAGTACTTATTGAATTTAATCAATTTCCTATGACAGATGTAAATAAGAGTAAATTGTCAGCAAATAAGAATTTAAAAATAATAAATGGAGATTATTTATGCTAAAAATATATAGAAAAAATAAAGATTTTATAATAAATGAATTTTATATTAAAAAAGCAGAAGAATTTAAGGAAAACATAAGGAAAGTTATATTTTTACTTGTAATTATAAATATTGCCATTATGCCTATAAGCATAAGAAAATTAAAAAATATAATAGAGATGGACAATATAGAAAATGTTCAAGCATATGAAAAAATAAATAGCAGCTATAATATTTGTAATGGAGAAGAAATTGAAAGATGGATTAATATAATTAATGATGAAATAATAAGAGAAGCTTATATAGATGAAAGGGAAGCTCGTTTAAGAATAAAGAATATTGATGAATATTACAAGGGATATTTGAAGAATGAGGTTACAATAAGAAACATGACAAGAGATAATGATTATTATACTTTAGGAGTAATTTTAAATGAATAAATATATAAACAAAATGCAAATAATATTTTTATGGGGATGTATTTTATTATTTTCTTTTCAGATTATTTTTCTGTTGTATAAAAATAATCATTTAAATGAAAAAACCTATGTGGTGCAAAAAGAAAGCAAGGATATTGTCATGGAGGATGTATATAGTCAGTTACAATCAATTAAAAATAAAAGGATTGTAAATGCACAAAAAGAGCATGATGGATGGATTGTTAATGTTGAAATAGCTGGTGAGAAAGAGGAAATCATAAATGAAATATATGAATTGAAGGAATATGAAATAATAAATTACACAATAACATATAAAGAAGGCATAAATAATATAAGATTAAAGCTTCTTTTTGAAAATTAAGTAAATAAGAAAGATTAAAGATTATAAACATATTGCAATTATCTTTGCATTTTGGTACAATGATTTTGTTATGTCAGTATGTTAGTACTATATTTAGAGTATTAGCAGGTTAAATAAAATTATTTGAAGAAACGATTATGTAAACTGGAGGTATAGATTAATGATATCAGCAAGTGACTTAAGAAAAGGAACTACTTTTGAGTTCGATGGACAAGTGTTCACAGTAACAGATTTCTTACATGTTAAACCTGGTAAGGGAGCAGCCTTTGTAAGAACAACTCTTAGAAATGTTATTTCAGGAGGAGTTGTAGAAAAAACTTTTAATCCAACAGAAAAATTACAGGATGTTGTTATTGAAAGAAAAGAAATGCAGTATCTTTATTCTGATGGTGAATTATATTATTTTATGGATCAAGAAACATTTGAACAAATCCCTTTAAATTATGAAAAAGTTGAAGATGCAATTAAATTCTTAAAGGAAAATATGTTTGCTACAATTAAGTTCTATAAAGGTGAAGCATTTTCAGTTGCAGCACCAAATTTTGTTGAGCTTCAAGTAACTCATACAGAACCAGGTGTTAAAGGAAATACTGCAACAAATGCTTTAAAACCAGCAACAGTTGAAACTGGAGCAAATGTAAATGTACCTATGTTTGTTAATGAAGGTGACGTTATAAGAGTAGATACAAGAACTGGCGAATACATGGAAAGAGTTTAATATCTATATGTAATAAATGTTAAAGTTGTTAAGTGCAGAGCTTAGCAACTTTATTTATATATAAATTAACTGTGTTTAAAAATTTATAAATAAGGTAATAATGAAAAGCAACAGAGTATTTGAAGTATTTAAGGAAGTGAGATTTGTGGAAGAAGTAAAAAAACAGCTGGAAGAATTTAAGAACTCATTAAAAGACATAGAAAACCATAAGTATAAAAATTATTTTTCAACAATGACTAATATAGTAGATAAATTAAGTGATATAGTTGAAGGCGTAATGGTGAATTTAGAATCCCTTGAAGAAAATATTGGCTTTATGGATAAAGATTTAAGTAATATTCAAGATGAGTTGTTTGAAGAAGTGTCTATAGAAGATTTAGATAATATGGATAACGAATATGAAGAAATTAAATGTGTACACTGCCAAAAACCAATATTTATAGAACAAAGTGCTTTAAAAAATGGCACAAAAATTCCATGTCCTTATTGTCATAAAAATATAATTTAATATATTGCATTAAGCAAAGATTTATAAATGTATGAAAAGTCTGTTTAATAAGTATTAAATTATGTAATAGTTTAGTGGTTTGATTTTAAGAATAAACACTTAATATTACAGATTTAATGTTTAATTGAACAGTTCTTTTTATGTTTATCAAATATAGACAATTAAAAAATAATTTTTATCAAGCTGATTTTACAATAAAGGTAAAAAACAGTATACTATAAATTGTATTTTTGTCTTAGAAATATAATAAAAGGAAAGTTAAAGGTGATAATTTCATGAATAAGGATTTAACAGAAGGAAGACCTGAGGTAGTACTATGGAAATTCTGTATTCCACTCTTTGGAAGTATAATATTTCAACAGATGTATAATATTGCAGACAGTCTTGTTGCTGGTAAGTTTGTTGGGGAAAGTGCACTTGCAGCAGTGGGAAATTCATATGAAATAACATTAATATATTGCTTTTGCCTTTGGATGCAATATAGGATGTTCTGTAATTGTATCTCAGTATTTTGGTGCAAAGGATTATAAAAATATGAAAACATGTATAAATACTACTTTAATAAGCAGTGGAGTTTTATGCATAATATTAATGGTTCTTGGTTTTATTTTTGGGTCTTCAATGCTAAAAATAATTAATACACCTAAGGACATTTTCAGTGATTCACTGCTTTATCTAAATATATATACAGCAGGGTTACTATTTCTATTTTTTTATAATATAGCAACAGGAATTTTTTCAGCCATGGGAGACTCAAGAACCCCTTTCATTTTTCTTGCATTTTCATCAACTGCAAATATAGCAGTTGATATAATTTTTACAAAAGGATTAAATATGGGAATATTAGGAATTGCTTGTGCTACTTTTTTGTGCCAGGGAGTAAGCTGTATACTGGCTGTAGTTACAATTTTTGTAAGACTGTCTAAAATAAAGGTTCATGGAAAAGTGCAGATATTTTCTAGAAAGCTGGCTGTAAAAATTGGTACAATTGCTGTACCTAGTATTCTGCAGCAAAGTTTTATTTCAATTGGAAATATAGTTATCCAAAGTATTATTAATAGTTTTGGAGCAGGAGTAATAGCAGGATATGCAGCAGCTATTAAGTTAAATAACCTTGTAATAACATCTTTTTCTACTTTGGGAAATGGTATGTCTAATTTTACAGCACAAAATATTGGTGCTAAGAAAATGGACAGAATAAAAAGTGGATGTAGAGGAGGTCTTATAATGGTATATACATTATATATACCTATTGTAATAATATATTTATTGTTTAGCAGATATTTGGTAAGTTTATTTATGAATAATACTACAGGACTGGCCATGAATACTGGAATTCAATTTTTGAAGATTGTTTCTCCATTTTATTTTGTTGTGGCAACTAAGCTTATTGTAGATGGAATACTTAGGGGAGCCAGTGCTATGAAGCTTTTTATGGTATCAACATTTACTGACCTTGTTTTAAGAGTTATACTGGCAGGTGTTTTTTCAAAAAGTATGGGGGTTATTGGAATTTGGTGTGCATGGCCAATTGGATGGATAATAGCGGCTATAATATCTGTGGTATTTTACATGAAAGGAAGCTGGAAAAAGCCTTACATGATTAAATAATTAAAGTTTTAACAGAGTAACAGAAAAAAAGTATTGAATTTTAATAGAAGAGGAGAATTCATATGATAGAAACTATAGTATCTAGTGCATTATCTGTAGATGAAAAGCTTATTATTAGAAAAAATAGGTTAATAAGCAGGGATTATAAAGAGAATAATAAAAAAAGGATATGCATAGTTACAGGTATACATGGAGATGAATTAGAAGGACAATATGTGTGTTTTGAAATAAACCGAATTATAAAGGAACATATGGAATATTTGCAGGGGATTGTGGATATATATCCAACTCTTAATCCACTTGGAATTGATTGTGTACATAGGGGAATGCCTACTTTTGATCTTGATATGAATAGAATTTTTCCAGGCATTGAAAATGGTGCTATGGCGGAACATGTTGCAGGAAAGATTATAGATGACATAAAAGGTTCTGATTTATGTATTGACATACATGCTAGTAATATTTTTCTTAGGGAAGCTATTCAGGTAAGGATAAGTGAAGAAAATGAGCAGAACCTTCTGCCATATGCAAAAAGGCTTAATACTGATTTTATATGGGTATATCCAGAAACAAAATCAGGACAATCAACTTTATCCTATAATTTGAATAAATTAGGGGTTCCTACTCTTATGGTTGAGATGGGAGTAGGAATGAAGATTACTAAAAGCTATTGTAATCAAATCATAAATGGAATATTCAATTTAATGAAAAATGAAGGAATATGGACAGGAGAAATAGAAAAAGTCAAGACACCATTTATAATAAGTAGTAAAGATGCTACATGTATAAATTCCAGAACATCAGGAGTGTTTATTTCAGAAATAAATCATGGAAGTAAAATTTGTAAAGGTGATTTAATAGGAAAGGTAATAGATGTATTAAATGGAACAGTCCTTGAAAATATTATAGCTCCTTGTGATGGAATTGTATTTACATTAAGAGAATATCCAGTTATATATGAAGGATCCTTAATTGCTAGAATTATGGGAGGTGAAATTAATGGTTAAAGAAATACTATATACTTTAAAATCGCCTTATAGAGATGATATGAGAATAACTGGATATAGATTTGGAAAAGGAGAAAAAACAGCATGTATTGTAGGTGCTGTTAGAGGAAATGAGATACAGCAGCTTTATACATGCTCTCAGCTTATAAAAGCATTAAAAAAGCTGGAAAGGCAGGGTAATATACGAAGAAATACTGAAATACTTGTGGTTCCATGTGTTAATCCTCATTCTATGAATATAGGAAAGAGATTTTGGTCAATGGACAATACAGATATAAATCGTATGTTTCCTGGAAAAAAGGAAGGGCTTACAACGGAAAGAATAGCTAATGGAGTATTTGAAAAAGTACGAAGTTATACATATGGAATTCAGTTTGCAAGTTTTTATATGCCTGGTGAATTTATTCCTCATATAAGAATGATGGAAACAGGTCATCATAGCCCAAGTCTTGCAAATTTGTTTGGACTTCCATATGTGCTTATAAGAAAACCAAAACCTTATGATGTTATGACTCTTAATTATAACTGGCAGCAGTATATGACCAATGCTTTTTCTATTTATACCAATGCTACAGATAAAATAGATGAAGAATCTGCAAGTCATGCTGTGGTTGCTGTACTAAGATTTTTAACCCGAATGGGTGCTATTAAATATTCCTGCCATGGAGGATATATTGCATCTGTTATTGAAGAAGATGATTTGTGTTCAGTGAAGACAGAAGCAGGAGGAATTTATAGAATAAAAAAACAGCCTGGGCAAAGTGTAGAACGGGGAGATGTTCTGGGGGAAATAATTCATCCTTATGAAGGAAATGTTATTTCTGAAATAATTTCTCCAACAGATGGCATAATATTTTTTGCACATACACTGCCAACAGTAATGGAAAATGTAGTTGTGTGTAAAATTATAAGAAGAATTCATGAATAAAAAGTTAGATTTTGTGACAGCAATTATGATATTACAGCTAAGAGGTGGAAGATGAATATAAATAAGTATATTGGAGATAAAAAATTTTATAAAATGGTGTTTATGGTAGCGGTTCCTATAATGATACAAAATGGAATAACCAATTTTGTAAGTATGCTGGATAATGTTATGGTAGGTCAGGTTGGAACAGATGCAATGAGTGGGGTTGCCATTGCCAATCAGTTTATATTTATTTTTAATATATTTGTGTTTGGAGCAATATCAGGACCAGGAATATTTAGTGCACAGTTTTATGGGAATGATAATGATGAAGGCGTTAGAGAGACCTTTAGATTCAAGTTCATTTTATGTGTTGCAATAGCAGTGATTGGTTTTGGTGTTATCAGTATTTTTAAAGACAACTTAATAACTATTTTTCTTCACGAAGGAAGTACAACTGGCAGTATTTCACAAACTTTAAAATATGGTTCAGGATATTTGGCTATTGATGCATTTGGATTATTACCTTTTTCAATTATGCAGTGTTATTCAAGTACCTTAAGAGAAACAGGTGAAACAATGCTTCCAATGAAAGCTGGAATTGCAGCAGTTTGCATAAACATTATATTCAATTATGTGTTGATTTTTGGTAAACTTGGATTTCCTGCCTTTGGAGCATATGGAGCTGCTATGGCTACAGTTATTTCAAGAATGGCTGAATGTCTTATTGTAGTTATATGGACCCATAAGCACAAGAATAAAAATAAATTTATAATTAATGCGTATAAACATTTTAAAATAAGACCAGACCTTATGATGCAGATGTTTATAAAAGGAATGCCCCTTCTTATAAATGAAGGGTTATGGGCAATGGGTATGTCTGCGTTGAATGCAATATATTCTAAAGCTGGTTTGGCAGTTGTTGCAGGAATCAATATATCAAGTACAATAACAAATGTGTTTAATATAGTATATATATCCCTTGGTTCTTCTATTTCAATCATAGTAGGGCAGCTTCTTGGTGCTGGTAAAATGAAAAAAGCAAAAGATACAGATACAAAACTCATAGTTTTTTCAGTAATAAGTTGTATAATTTTTGGTTTATTAATGGTATTGATTGCACCATTTTTTCCACGTATATATAATACAACAGATGAAGTTAGGTATTTTGCAACATCTTTTATAATAATAATTGCAGTATGTATGCCTCTTGAAGCTTTTATGAATGCCTCATATTTTACCCTAAGATCAGGTGGAAAAACTTTTATAACTTTTTTATTTGATAGTGTTTCAGTATGGGTAATAAGCATTCCTTTTGCTTTTATTCTTATGAATTATACTAAATTAAATATTATTATAATATATTTATTATGTCAGTTAATAAGCATAATAAAATGTATAATAGGATATGTACTTGTTAAGAAGAATGTGTGGATTAATAATGTAGTAGAATAGTTTATTAGTTAGGGAAAAGGGTATGGAGAATTATCATTAATATAAAAATAAATTGTTATAGGAAACATATATTAATTATTTGGCAGAGGATGTAAATATGGCTAAAATGTTATTAGATAATAATGAAAATAATATTGAATTAGAAAAAAAGAAAATTCAATCCAGATTGGAAAGAAACCATATTAATAAAAAAAGAACAAAACATAAATTATTGATTATAAGTCCTTGTATAATACTATTATCAATGTATCTAGCAGGGGTGGTTTATTTTTCCGATCATTTATTTTTTAGGACAAGTATAAATAATATTAATGTTTCAGCAATGACAATTGAAGAAGCATTTAAAACTATAGAGTTTATGGCTGGAACATATAAAATTAACATATATGGAAGAAATAATTTAGAAGATAATATATCAGGTGATGAAATAAATTTTAAAGTTAATGATGATGCTTATAAAAATATTCAAAGGATAAAAGATAATCAAAATAGTTTTTTATGGATAAAAGGAATATTTAAAAATACATCTTATGAGGAAAAAAACATTTTTACTATAGATGATAATAATTTAGAATATAAAATAAATAATTTGGAAATAATTAATAAAAGTAATAATGAGGAGCCTAAAGAGCCTGGATTTCAATATTCTTCAGGGCAATTTCACATAGTTAGTGAAATACAAGGAGATACTTTAATTCCTGAGAATTTATATGAGAATATAAGGAATGCAATTCTATTTGGCAGAATTAATTATAATATAAGTGATACAAACAGTTATAAGAGACCTAAATTTACTAAAGATTCTTCAGAAGTTAGAGAAGCTGAAAAGATTATTAATAAGTATAAAGATGTTAATCTTACCTATGTATTTGATGATGGCTCAAGGGAAGTAATTAATGGAGAAAGGCTTATTGATTGGTTGGAATTTAATGAAAATTTTCAAATACATGCCAGTGAAGAAAAGATATATGACTTTATTAATAATTTGAATGAAAAATATAAGGCACCAGGAGCAGAAAGACCATTTAAAACTTCTGATGGCAGAGATATAATAGTAGGCGGGGGTGATTACGGCTCTATAATTGATGTGGAAGCTGAAAGGCAGGCCATTTTGAATATATTAAATATGAAAGGAAATGAAGAAAGAGAGCCTATATATAGTAAAAGGTCTTATTATACAGGTTTAAAGGATATCGGCAATACTTATGTGGAAGTAGATCTGGGAAACCAGCATTTATGGTTTTATAAAAATGGAAGCTTAATCATAGATGGAGATATTGTTAGTGGTAATATGTTAAATGGTAATGGAACTCCTGGCGGAATATATAGCTTAAAAAGCAAAGAGTTAAATGCAGTTTTGATAGGTGAAAATTATAGAACTCCAGTAAGTTTTTGGATGCCGTTTAATGAGGGTATAGGCATACATGATGCAACATGGAGGTATGCATTTGGTGGCAATATATATTATGGAGGAGGATCTCATGGGTGTGTTAATGCACCATATACACTTGCTGAGACTATTTTTAATAATATTGAAGAGGGTACTCCCATTGTGTGTTATTATTAATGCTACGCAATTTTCAGAAAATGTGCTATAATATGATAATAAAAAATAATAAAGAATAGGAAGGATAAAAATGACAAAAATTGATATTATCTCAGGTTTTTTAGGTGCAGGTAAAACTACCTTAATAAAAAAATTAATAGAGGAAAGTTTAAAAGGAACTAAACTTATGCTTATTGAAAATGAGTTTGGTGAAATTGGAATAGATGGTGGTTTTTTAAATAATAGTGGAATTGAAATTACAGAAATGAATTCGGGATGTATATGCTGTTCTCTTGTTGGAGATTTTGGAACTGCATTAAAAGAAGCAATAGAGAAATATGCACCAGAGAGAATTATAATTGAGCCTTCTGGAGTAGGCAAATTATCTGATGTAATAAAAGCAGTTGTTAATGTAAAAAAGGAAGTTAATATTGAATTAAACAGCTTTACGGCAGTAGTAGATGCTGTTAAGTGTAAAATGTATATGAATAACTTTGGAGAATTCTTTAATGACCAAATTGAAAATGCAGGCACAATAATTTTAAGCAGAACTCAAAAATTAAATGATGAAAGTTTAAATGAAGTAGTAAAATTAATTAAAGAACATAATAAGAATGCCACAATAATAACAACACCATGGGATGATATAACAGGACAGATCATACTAAAAGCCATGGAGTGTCATGATTCATTAGAAACAGAACTTTTAAAACAAGAGAAAGAACATCATCATGATGAAAAATGTGGATGCGGTCATGAACACCACCATCATGACGAAGAATGTGGATGCGGTCATGAACACCACCATCATGATGAAGAATGTGGATGCGGTCATGAACATCACCATCATGATGAAGAATGTGGATGCGGTCATGAACACCACCATCATCATGATGAAGAATGTGGATGTGGTCATGAACATCATCATCATGCAGAGGAAGTGTTCACAAGCTGGGGTATAGAGACACCTAAAAAATTTGATAAAGATGAATTGGAAA
Source organism: uncultured Clostridium sp. (assembly GCA_964588775.1). Taxonomy (GTDB): domain Bacteria; phylum Bacillota; class Clostridia; order Clostridiales; family Clostridiaceae; genus Clostridium. Next base: position 3,321 of record CAZPRO010000005.1, on the reverse strand, counting down.
AAATTCTTAAAGTGTTAAGTGAAAGTGATAATTATGGAATGATTCTTAGAGCTAAAGGAATAATACCTAATATAAATGGAGGATGGATTAACTTTGATTTTGTTCCAGGAGAATTTGAAATAAGAGATGGTAATCCAGATTATACAGGTAAATTGTGTGTTATAGGATCAAAATTAAAAAAGGATGAGATACAAAAGTTATTTGGGCTATAATTATAGGTAAGAGGTGATAAATTAAATGACAGATGTGCCAGTTTTTCTTATTACTGGATTTTTAGAAGGTGGTAAGACAACATTTATAAAAGAAATATTTAATAATCCGGATTTTATTAAAAACGAAAAAATATTAATAATTACTTGTGAATCTGGAATTGAACATATATCAGAAGAATTTTTAAAGGCTAATAATTCATCTTTAATAAATATAAATGAAAAGGATAAATTCACTGCAGAGTTTTTAAAACAGTGTGACATTCAATATAAACCTACAAAAGTCATAATTGAATACAATGGCATGTGGACTTATGAAATTATTGAATATTTAACCTTACCTTCAGCTTGGTCAATTGCTCAGGTTATTACCCCTATAGATGCTTCAACTTTTGAAGCATATATGGCTAACATGAAATCCTTACTAATAGAACAGTTTAAAGATTCAGATTTAATTGTATTTAACCGTTGTGATGATAATACTAATAAATTAACATTTAGAAGCAATGTAAAGGCAGTTAATACTAAAGCTAATATGATTTTTGAATTAAAAAATGGAGAAATTGATGATAGACCAATTGAACTTCCATATGATATAAATGCAGATGTAATAACATTTGAGGATTATGATTATGGAATATGGTTTATTGACGTGGCAGAGGATCCTAAGAAATATGAAGGCAAAAAAGTATGTGTGAAAGGGATTGCATTTAATCATGATAGATATCCTAAAAATGTGTTCGCATTTGGAAGAAATGCAATGACATGTTGTGCTGATGATATTCAATTTTTAGGAATGTTATGTCAAAGTGAAAAGCCTCAAAGTTTTAATGGCAAAGAGTGGGTTGAAGTTGAAGGTATTCTTCATGCACAATTTATTCCGTCACAACAAGAGATGGTGCCTTTTATGACTGTAACAAATGTGAGGAAAACAGAAAAATTGGAAGATGAATTAGTATATTTTTAACTCGATTTTTATTGATTGAGTTTATGAATCAAATTAAGATATGTATGGCAGGCAAAGAAAAGTTATTTCTATTTGCCTGCCATGCATATTGTAAATAACATAAGATTTCCTTAAGAACTTATTATTGCCTTAAGAATTACTGAATAATATGGATAAAAAAATATTATATGGTAATATAGACTTATAAGGTAATATGTTGAAGGGGGATATAAATATGGAAGAGAAAAAATTATATAAAATTGAAAATGGAAGAAAACTTTGTGGTGTTTGTGGAGGTATAGCAGAATATTTGAATTTAGATCCTACAATTGTAAGGCTTTTATGGGTTATGCTTTTTTTCTTTGCAGGATGTGGAATTTTAGCATATATAGTTTGTGCTGTTTTAATGCCTAATAAAAGTGAGGTTTATCCATATTAAATTTGAAAGCTGTTGCACAATTTAAAATTGCAATGGCTTTTTTCTTTTAAAACAATGTTGTATATAAACTTATAGTACTATAAAATAGGAATAAAGATTATTTATAGAGAGGAGACTTATTTTATGGAAGTATATGAAATTAAAGGGGTTATAAATAAAGAAACTAAACAGATTGATGAAAAAGGGAAAAGATATTTAGGAAAAATGGTAGCTTTTGATGTGGCAGTTATTGAAAAAGGAAAATCTTTTACAATGAAAGAAGAGAATGAAACAAACTATATAAAAACAAGTCCTGTTAGGAATTGTCTTGTAGATGGTGAAGAAGTTTATGTTGAGACTAATAACAGAATATATAAATTTGTAAAAACAAATAATTAATCAATGATTTTATAGGAGAGCAGGCTAATGAAAATTGAAATAGATAAAAAGCTTCTTAAATATGGAATTTATGTAACAGTAACAGCTGTTGCAATTTATGTAGCATATCTTATAATATCTAATGCTTTGAATATTATAGGTGTTGCAGGAAACATTGTATTATATACATTGAACTTATTTAAACCGCTTATTATAGCTGTAATAATATCTTATCTTTTGTATCCTATAGTTAAGGTTATAGAGAAGTGGCTAAAGAAAGCTAAATTTATAAAAAAGAAAACAGCACAAAGAACCATTGCTATAATATGTGCATATATTTCCATCATGGCCTTCTTTCTTATTTTAATGTTTGGGATATACTATATGATAGGTGGTCAGATATCAAAAAGCACAACCTTAACCAATATGGTTAATGATCTTTATGTGTATTTTACTTCTAACTTAATGGATATTTCATCAATTAATAAAACATTGAAAAATTTGGATTCTCCTTATATTCAACAATTGAAGCCATATATTATAAAAGGTATAGAGTATGTACAAAAATACATAGCAACTAACTTGAGTAATTTTACATCTCATATGCTTACATTAGGAAGCAGTATAGTAACTTTTTTTATTTCTATTATATTGAGTATATATATATTGAATGATATAGATTATTTTTTGGGACTATGGAATAAGATTTATAAATTAATATTTAGAGAGAGTGCTCTTGGAAAAAACATTAATTATATTTTTAAAACAATACATGTGACTTTTGCAAAGTATATTAAAGGACAATTTTTGGAAGGAATGTGTGTTGGAGTGTTATCCTGTATAGCTTTATATATAGTTGGTATAGATTATGCTTTTGTTATAGGAATAATTTCAGGTATATGCAATATGATTCCCTATGTAGGACCTTTGATAGGGGTAGTTCTTGCGGTAATAATGGCATTACTGGAAGGAAGTGTCATAAAGGTTGTCTACGCAATAATTGCAATGCTTATAGTACAGCAGATTGATAATAATTTACTGGCACCTAAAATAGTAGGAGAAAGTGTGGGATTACATGCTGTATTTACAATGATGGCTATACTTATAGGAGGAAGCTTAGGAGGACTTTTTGGAATGCTGTTAGCTGTTCCCATAGCAGCGTCATTTAGAGTACTGTTTAACAACTGGTATGAAAAATATGCAGAGAATCATGAAGATTAAATAGTAAAATAAGGAGCTGGTGCATTAAATAATTAGAGTACAGTTCCTTTTCTTTTTGATAAATCAGAATTTGTAGGTTGGTGGAAAAGCACCGAAAAGAAGAGACATGCAACTAAAATTTAAATTCTAAGGTCGCTTAAAGCTGGAAA
>CAZPRO010000004.1:0-55456 GCA_964588775.1 uncultured Clostridium sp. | reverse complement strand
TTAACTATACATTATAACAAAGTAAATACTTCATTGAATATTATAAATATACTTACTATTTTTTTATATTATTCTAAAGTATACCACAATAAATTATTATATTCTATTTTAAGAATAAAAAAAGAAACCGCCGCATTAAATATTGTAGTCATAATATCCAGCCTTACTTATTAAAAATACTGTATACTATTTAATCCTTATGCAACAGTTCCTTTTTATTTATGTAATTTATTTTTTTATTATATAATTAAGTTCACATGTCTGATCATTAATTTTGTCTATATTTTCAATAATCCTCTTTATTTCTTCTTGTTGTTCTTGCTGAAGTGTTGATACTTCTTCTGTTGTAGCTACATATTCTTCAGTTACTGCCATTGCTCCCTCAACATTATTTTGAACCTTATCTACAAGTCCATTAATATTTTCTATTGATATATACTGATTATTTATATCCTTTCTCATATTTCCAAAGCAATTCTGCATATCTAAAAAACTATTAATTGTATTTGCTACTATATTTTTTCCTTCCTCTGCTTCCTTCTTCAACTGAAACTATTATATCTGATATTTTTTTTGTAACCTGTGATATAGAAGCTTCTATATCATTAGTAGTATGTTGTGTTTCCTCTGATAATTTTCTAACTTCTTCTGCAACAACTGCAAAGCCTTTTCCTGCTTCACCTGCTCTTGCCGCTTCTATTGATGCATTAAGAGCAAGAAGATTTGTCTGTTCTGATATTTCTTTTATTCCCCCTAATATATCTATTACATTAGCCATGCTATTCTTAAATGCATAAACCATTTCACTGGTATCATTCATAACATTCTTAATACTATTTATATTTCCATTTACCTTTTCTATTTCATTTATGTTTTTAGCAGTAATCCCATCTAAATCTTTTGAATACTGCTCAACTGTATCAGAAATCTCAACTGCATCTTTAACTGCACTCTTGATATTTTCTACACTTTCATTTATATAGGTCATATTGCTTACCTGACTATCAATCCCTTTATTTATCTCCAACATTGCTTCAGTAATGTTTTCAGCTTTATCTATTGTTTCCTTTGAACCTTCATGTAATTCCTTTATCTTTTCTTTAAGTACATCTGTAGATTTTTCTATTGTATTTATATTATTTTTTAATTCTTCTGATAATTCTTTAGTTTGATTTAATGCTAGTTTTGTCCATACTACAGTACAATATACTAAAAATTCAATTCCAAACAATGATGCAAATGAGGCTGATATAATTCTGCTTGGTCCAAGCACATTTAACTTAAGAACACCTATACACATTATTAATATGAAATCAATTATAACGGAGTAAATTGCCACCATCTTTTCATTAAAATATGTTCCACATAAAGCTACAGTCATTCCTGTCATAACAATCATATGAGAACATCCACCTGACATAATACAATACATAAGCTGTCCTAAAGCTGCTATTAATGGTACTATTACAGCACCTATGGATAATTTCTTCGTCAATTTACCTACTGCCATAAGTATTAATAGTAAAGTTACTGTAACCATAAATGAATATACTGCATCTTTAATTCCTACCATTATCATACAATATACCGTACAATATACTCCATATACACCTAATACTTGTACTCCAATTTTATTTGCTCTTTCTGATATATTTTTCTCACTACTTAAATCAATATTCATTAATATGCAACCTCACCTTTACCAAAATTCCTTCTACTTTAATAAAGTATACTTTGGTATGTTCATTTTGTACATTATAAAAAAGTATACTTTTCAATTTCTTGAAGTATACTTTTTAACTTAACAACTTGAAATAAAAGGCATCCTTAAAATACTTAATATATCAAATTACAATATATGATTTTCAGTTAAAATTTTTAATGCTTCCACCTTGTTTTTTGCTCCTAACTTATCATAAACTGTACCCATATGTTTCTTTACTGTAGCTAGAGAAATGTTTAATTCTTCTGCTATGTGTTTCTGCTTATATCCCTGTGCTACACATTTCATAACTTCCAGTTCCCTTTTAGTAATATTAGAAACTTTTTTATAATCATCATTTAACTTTTTTAAGTTATTTATGAATACTTTACTCTTTTCTATTATTTTTAACACATATTCATCTTTACTTTCAATATTTTTTATCATATTGAAAAGAAAAGGAGAAAGTTCTACAAAAGGCATAATAACTCCATCTTCACGTGCCATATCTAATGCCTTGCTTAAGTATATGTTATCACCACATTTATTTTGAATATCATATAGAATTGCTTCAAAAATTGCAGCATATATTTTTCCTAAATATATTTCCTGCTTAGAATATATTTCATTCATTATTTCTATATGTATTTCCAATTTAATATATTCCTTGCAGTATAGCATATTTATTCCTTGAATTATGTATAACATATAATCTTTACACATATCATAAATGCTTGTCTCTCCATTTATGTTTGCTAATATCCATGATGGAATTTTATCTATATGTCCTTGAATAGCAAAAACATATGCCTGTGCAATTTCTATTTGATTATGCATTCCTGGAACAAGCTTTTCCTTATTAATTGAATCTAATTTTTTTTCATATAATAAAAATTCACTTCTATTATTTACTTGCATGGAAATCCTTAACAGGGTAAATAATGAACATATTGATATGTTCGCTTGATTTTTTTGTTCCGCCCTATATAATGATTTCAGTGCATATACCTTAGAATCAACAATATTTCCTGTCTCTAAATAATACTCTGCATATATAATCTTTACAATACTTGTGCCAATGCCATTTGATATTTTATCATAATAGTTTATATCTTTCTCTATATTATTTATGGTTTTTTTATATTGTCCTTTATGTGAATAGTACAAAAATGAAAAATGAGGTATACAAAAACTTACAGAAAACTTTTCATTTAGTAGTCTGGACTGAATGCCATTAAAATATTTATATGCTTTTTTATAACATTCACCCATCTTTTTTTCATCACCTAAATATAACACACTTTCAACTACAGCAATTTCTCCACGTATTTGATTACTTGATATCTGGCTCGATTTTAATTCTTCAACAACTGTATCTATTATTTTTTTAACACTTGTAATATCTTTAATGAATACACAGCAGACTATATACACAATATAAGCTCTTTCATCTGATTTTCTTTTTTCTTCAGGCATATTATTAAATATATCAATAATAAGCTGTGGACATTGCTCTGAATATTCTGTTATGTCATTTTCAGATATTGTATTTAAAATAGCATCAAAATTTTCTGCCTTATAATAATACTGTACTGCCTGTACATAATCATTATTTTTCAAATACCAGCGGGCACAGCTTTCATAAATATAATTCTTGTCTATATCACTGTATTGAAGCATATCTAAAAGAACATTCCTTAATATATCATGAATGCTGAACATTCTAGTATTTACATCATATTCGATAAAACAATTATTTTTTTGTAATTCATTTATTATAAAAACTGCATCCTTCATTTTAGTAATATAATATGCCTGCTCTGCAGTAAAGCTGTCTAAAAGACACAATTTTAATAAAATATCTTTTTGTCTTTTATCAAGCTTATTATATATTACTGCCTGCATAAGTTCTTCAGCTTTATATACATTTTTAAAACTGTTATTTTCAGCATACTGCAATAAAGCTAAATAAATTCCAGATATCCAGCCATTCATATTTGAATATAAGTCTTTTATTTCAGTATCATTTAATAAAAATCCATTAAACTTAAAAAATTCCTTTGTTTCTTGCAAATCAACTTTAAAATCCTGTTCACTTAGCATTAAACACAGCTTCTTACTTTCCAATTCAATAAATACATCTGATGGTTTATTTCTGCTTATTATTATACTATGAAACTTTTCTATCTGTTCCATACATATGCAATTTAACATTTTTTCATATATATTATTTTTAGTAATAATATTATGATAATCATCAATTACAATAATACATTCTTTTTTTAAATATTTTTTTGTAATATCTATAATCTTATATATATCTGCATTGTTTCTAGGACAACCACACTGGTCAACAGCATCTACAAGGTGTTTATTTTCAATAGCCAATACTTTTCTTAAGCGATTCCATATTATTCTTTCATCATCTTGCTCATATACTGAAAACCAAATACATACTATATCCTCATTTACATTATCAATAAATTCTTTTACTATTGTGGTTTTTCCATAACCCATTGGTGCTGAAATAAATAGTATTGGAACTTTTCTTGCCTGGTTTACTTTTTGTAGAAGTAACTTTCTTGGTAAAAGGTTAGGCTGAAAAAATCCAAAATTCAAATTTAAGACTCCTCCTTTTCTATATAATATACAAGCCTCTATTATATATTATTATATATTTTTTCAATTTTCAATTAATTAAAAAGTATAATTTATATAATCTATTCCTTCATCTGATTTTTTATTAAATCTATTCCATTCATTATAACATGAATAATATGAGATTTTTCTTTATTATGAGTATAAAGATATATATATGCCTCATAATAAACATTAATTCTATCCACATATTTCTTTGTTTCTCCAAAAGGTATATACTGTAGTGTTTCCCCATTTTTTGAATACTCCTCATTAGACAGCCAGCTATTTACATTATTAGGACCTGCGTTATAGGCTGCTATTGCCAAATCAGAATTTCCATTATACATATCTAAAAGATATCTTAAATACCAGCATCCCATTTTTATGTTTATTTCTTCATCATATAAATTATCAGATGAAAATCCATAAATATTCATTTGTTTTGCAATCCATTCCCCAGTATCCTCTGTAATCTGCATAAGACCTACAGCATTTTTATGTGATTGGGCACTTTCATCAAAATTGCTTTCAGTCTTTATAACTGCCAATACAAATAGAGGATCTAAATTGTACATCTCACTATAAGTATTTACATATTGTTCATACTTATATGGAAAAATCTTCTCTTTTAATATATATCTAAAGGTTACTATTAAAGCTGCTAAAATAGCTATTATAAAAAAAAACTTCTTTAGGAACTTCATGCTTTTCTCCTATCTAACTTACTTTTTTTAAAAATTCTATTATGTCTTCCACTTGTTTTTTAGTTTCTTCTAATTCACCATTATTATCAATAAGTATGTTGGCAAATTTTTTCTTTTCTTCAAGACTCATTTGGGAATTTATTCTGCTTACTGAATCACTTTTACTAAGTCCATCCCTTGCCATAATTCTTTTTATCTGTACAGCATTAGTTGCAGTAACAAGTATAACATAGTCCATATCTGTGTGCATCTTATTTTCTATTAATGTAGGGGCATCAAATATTACTATTTTTTCCTTTTCATACTCTTTAAACTGTTTTTCCACTTCCTTCATTATATATGGCATTATTATAGCCTCATACTTGACTCTCTGTTTTGGAAATTTAAAAATGTGATTTCCAAACTCTTTTCTTCTAAATTCACCACGCCAATCAAAAAAACCACTTCCAAATTCGCTTTTAACCTTTTCTAATATATGTGGATATTTATCCAAAACAGTTTTTGCTATTTTATCTGCATCTATAATTTTTATTCCAGCCTTTTGAAACATTATGGAAATAGTGCTTTTACCTGTACCAATTCCTCCTGTAAGACCAACTTTCATCATTACAAAAACACCTCTTATACTAATTATTTCGCATCATACCAAGTCTTTCCATAGTTAACATCAACATCAAGATCAACCTTAAGCTTAATAGAATTCTCCATTTCCTCTATAACAAGATTTTTAACTTCTGCAAACTCATCTGGCTTAACATTCAAAATAAGCTCATCATGTACCTGAAGAATCAGTTCACTTTTCATGTTGTTTTCTCTTAATTTTTTGTAAACATTAACCATTGCAAGTTTTATAATATCTGCTGCACTTCCCTGAATGGGAGCATTCATTGCCAGCCTTTCCCCTAATGCCTTCATATTTTTATTTGAAGATTGAATTTCTGGAATAAATCTCTTTCTATTTAAAATTGTTAGAACATATCCCTTTTCAGCAGCATCATTTACTATATTTTCAAGATATTCTTTAATTTTAGGGTATCTTTCAAAATAAATATCCATATATTTCTGTGCTTCTTTTCTTGTAATTTTTAAATCCTGAGAAAGACTAAATGCCCCTATTCCATAGACAATTCCAAAGTTAACTGCCTTTGCACGGCTTCTCATAAGAGATGTAACTTCTTCAACAGGCACCTTAAATACTTCTGATGCTGTTTTTGTATGAATATCACTATGATGTTTAAAAGCATCTATCATATTATTATCATCTGCAATATGAGCAAGAACTCTTAATTCTATTTGTGAATAATCACATGAAATAAGTGTATCTCCTTCTTCAAAAGGAATGAATACTTTTCTTATCTCTTTTCCTATTTCATGCCTCACTGGTATATTTTGAAGATTTGGTTCTGTACTTGATAATCTTCCTGTTGTTGTTACTGTCTGATTAAAATTAGAATGAATACATCCATCAGTATCAATTACATTTTTTAGTCCTTCCACATATGTTGAATTAAGCTTTGTAATTTGTCTATAATACATTATTTGTTCTATTATAGGATGTTTATCTTTAAGTTTTTCTAAAACTTCTGCATTAGTTGAATAACCTGTTTTAGTCTTCTTTATTACTGGCAGATCCATTTTTTCAAACAATATCTTACCAAGCTGTTTTGGTGAACTTATATTGAACTTTTCATCAGCCATTTCATATATTATTTGTTCTGTCTTTTCTATTTCTCCTTTAAATTTTACTGCAAGTTCATCTAATATATCCTTATTAACCCTAAATCCTAATCCTTCCATGGATGAAAGAACAAATATTAAAGGATGCTCTATATTATAATATAATTCATCCATTTTTTCTTCATGAATAACTTTTTTAAATATTTCATATAATTCTTCTAAATAAGCTGTTGCAGTTTCTTTATCCTCTTCACCTATATCTAAATTAAGATACTTTAAAAGCAGTTTATCTATTGAATATTCATTTTTTGATGAATTAATTAAGTATGCAGCTATGGCAGTATCAAATTCAAATCCTTTAATTGATATATTATTCTTAGTTAAAACTGTAACTAAATTTTTGCCATCATGTATTACCTTTTTTATATTTTCATTTTCCATAAATAATTTTATAATGTTTAAAATATTATTGTCTTCAATACTATTAAAATTAATTACAAGAAGATTTTTTTCATTATATATAAATAATTCTTTTAACTGAATTTTAGAGTATAATGCTTCATCATTTAAAGTATAATTTAAAAAAGCTGTATTTCTCACATTATTTAATGCCTTTTCAAGTTCATCTGAATTATTTATAATATTTTTATTTATTTCTTTACTTAATGCTTTTTTCTTTTCTTCTTCATGGACTTCATAAATTGAATTTAAATCTATTGATTTGAATTCCAGTTTTTCAAATTCTTTCTTTCCCTTTTCCATGTTTATATTAACTTTTAAACTATTTAATGTTATATCTCCTAAATCAATATCACACTTTATTGTTGCAAGTTTTTTACTGATTAAGGCTGAATTTTCACCAACAATTTCATTTTCACTGGTTTTTAGAAGATACGATAAAGGAGAACGCTTTATACCTAGTTCATTTTTCCAAAACTCTTTAATTTCTTTTTCCTTTGCTTTATCCAGATTTCTTATATTATTATATAAATTTTCTACTGTTTTGTAATGATTTATTAGTGGAACTGCACTTGTTTCTCCTACACCAGTTACCCCTTTTATATTATCTGATTTATCTCCCACTAATGCTTTTAAATCTGCTACCTGGCAAGGCTCTATTCCAAATTCAGCCTTAACAAGTGCAGGATTAAGTTCAAAAGCCTTATCTGGAACATTTATTTCATCCTTATTAAGTTCATATTTTTTAAATAATGCATCTGCTTTTTCTGTTGTGGTAAACATAAGCCAAAGCTTAGTATTATCACTTACAAGTTGAAGATAATCATTATCTTTTGTAAGAATTCTTACTGGAATTTCATTTTCAAATTTGTGGCTTAATGTTCCTGAAAAATCATCTGCTTCATATCTTGTATCCATAAATTGAGGAATATTTAATTCCTTTAATATGTTCTGACACAATTTAAACTGTTCCTTTAATGGGACTGGCGTTTCACTTCTTGTTCCCTTGTATTCACTATCAATTTCACGCCTAAAAGTATCCCTGCTTAAATCCCATGTTACTGCCATGTGGGTAGGTTTTTGATTTTTTAGTATTTTTATTAATGTACGCATAAAACCATATACTGCATTAGTATAAATTCCTGTTGAAGTCTGCATTATTTTATTATAGAATTTTTCCCTTTCTTCTGTTGTTTTTGCAAACATAATTTCACGTGGAAGGTTTCCATAATATTGTGTGCTTAAAAGACTTGATCCATCTATTATTAATAAAAATTCTTTACTCATTTTTTCCTCTTTCTGTGAAGTACTATTTATTAGACTCCACATCATAATAATTTTAATAAAAAGTACCATAATATATTATGGCATACAAAGTAATTATACTCTACACTTTAACATAAAATCATAAAAAATTTTATATTTATTTAATGATTTTTCCCTAAATTTATTTTTTTATTTCATGTAGGAAAATTTTTATGTATTATAATATTTATGAGGTGATAAATAATGACAAATAAATTTTTAATAAAATATGCTGAACTTGCAGTAAAAAAAGGGGTTAATATTCAAAAAAATCAGCTTCTTGTAATAAACAGTCCCATTGAATGTGCTGACTTTGCCAGATTAATTGCAGAAGAAGCTTATAATGCAGGTGCCTGTGAAGTTATTATAAACTATAATGATGAAAAATTTAATCGTATAAAATATATAAATACTTCAAAGGAAATACTTTCCTTTACCCCTCCCTTTGAAAAAGCTAAATATGATTATTATGTGGATAAAAAGGCAGCATTTTTAAGTATTTCAGCTTCTGACCCTTCAATTTTAAAAGGTGTTGATTCAGAAAAAATATCTGCATTTCAAAAAAGCAGACATACTGCCTTAAAAAGATACTATGATGCTGCAAACAGCAATGAAAATGCATGGTGCATAATATCTGTACCTACTGAAAGCTGGGCCAAAAAGGTATTTCCTAATACTAATGGAGATAATGCTGTAGAAAAACTATGGCATGCCATATTCTCAGTTATGAGAATTTCAGAAGATAATCCTGTTGAAGCATGGAATAAACATATTAATGCTCTTCATAAAAAAGTAAAAACCCTTAACAAATATGATTTTGATTGTCTTCATTTTACAAACTCTCTTGGAACAGATTTAAAGGTTCAGCTTGTTAATAACCATATATGGTGTGGTGGTGAAGATAAATGTTCTGATGGTTATAATTTTATTGCAAATATGCCTACAGAAGAAGTCTACACTACTCCAAAACTAAATGGTGTAAACGGAATTGTTTATAGTTCAAAACCTTTAAGCTATATGGGAAATATAATTAATAATTTTAGTATAACTTTTAAAAATGGTGAAGCTATAAAGTGCGATGCTGAAACCGGCCTTGAATATTTAAAGGAACTATTAAAACATGATGACCATTCAAGATTTTTAGGTGAAGTGGCTTTAGTTCCTTTCAGTTCACCAATTTCACAATCCAATATTATTTTTTATAATACATTATATGATGAAAATGCCTCATGCCATCTGGCTCTTGGTTCTTCCTACACAAGCTGTATTAAAAATGGTGATTCCATGAGTAATGAAGAATTATTAAAAAACAATGCTAACTATTCAACTACTCATGTTGATTTTATGATTGGAACAAAAGATACTAATATTGTTGGCATAAAAAAGGATGGCAGTCTAGTAGATGTATTTAAAAATGGAGAATGGGCCATTTAAATTATATACCAGATAAAAATTTGATATAGTTGTCATCCAATAACAAAAGGAACAGATAGTTGAAATTGTGAAATAGCAGAAGATTTCACAATTTCACTGCCTGTTCCCTTTGCCGGTTTGGCTACTCTAATATAAATTGTACCTCTTTAGAATTGTGGAATATTATTTTATTGCATAGAATCCACACTGCATCTGCGAATACCAAAATATGTCATAGTATTTAAATCCTGCTTCTTTTAAAATCTGAAGATGTTCTGCTACTGTTATTGGAAAATATCCTGTATCAAATCTCTCTAAATGTTTCTTTACAGCTTCTTCATCTCTTCCATGTTTTATTTGAAAACTTTCCCATCTTTTAAGAGCAATATCTTTAGTTATATCAAATGCCGGCCTTATGTTTTCAAAAGTAATATACATTCCTTCATTATTTAATATATCGTAACAATTTTGGGTTGCCTTTTTACGTTGATCCTTCTTTAAATAATGATGCACCTGAATGGCTGTAACAACATCTGCTTTAATACTTATTTTTTCTGTAAGTTTTTCAGATGGGCATTCACCTATAAATTCTACATTACTATTATTTTTTAACTCACTATTTTCTTTGGCAATATTAAGCATTGCTTCTGAAATATCTGATAAAATAAATTTAGTTTTCTTAAATTCTTTACACGCTTCTGCTGCAAAGATTCCTGTTCCTGATCCGCTGTCTATCCAAACCTTACATTTTGGATTATATACTTTTACTAAATCTATTATTTCTTTATTAAACTGTTCATAATATGGAATTGTTCTTTTTATATTATTATTATACTCTGTTGATTTATATGGTGTATCATTATCAATTTTCATAATTAACCTTCTTTCTTTGTTATAGCAGAAATAAGTATATATATATTATAAGCTTACTTATTATTTTTAAATACATCCATCATTTCATTTGTCAGACTCATTTTTGTTTCATTTTCTGGCACCTCATCACGAGTAAACCATCCTGCTTCAGCAAGTTCTCCTTCATCCCTTGTTATGGTATCATCACCATCAAGATCAGCAAAAAAACCTACAAGAAGAGTACTTGTAAATCCCCAAGGTTGATTTTTATAATATCTTATATTTTTAACCTTAAGTCCAACCTCTTCCATAACTTCTCTCTTAACTGTTTCTTCTAAAGTTTCTCCAATCTCATTAAAACCAGCTATTAATGAATATTTTTTATATGCTCTTCCTGCATATCTGCTCATAAGTATCTTATCTTTATTTATAATTCCAACAATAACTGCTGGAGAAATTTTAGGATATTTTATACATCCACATTTTTCACATATTCTTGCTCTTTCTCTTGAGCTGTTTTTCATTTCATTTCCACATCTTCCACAATATCTATTTTCATCATACCAGCCCCATAAATGATAAGCAGTTCCCCCTGCAAACCCCAAATATTTAGGATTCATTGTTCTAAATACTGTTGCATCTGCATAAATATATTTATCTTCATTAATCTTGTCTATTTTCCCTTCATATAGAAAAAAGTTTTCATCATCTATGGAAAACAAATATGTAAATTCTGCATCTTGTCCAAATTCATTCTTTACTTCATTATATTTAGGTATTATTATTTTACCTTCCCTTTTCACCATGGCCTTATTATTATTAAATGCAAAGACATAATCATTATCTCCTATTGCTTTTTCTAAATATGTGTTATCAAATAATTTAGGTTTTATATCTTGTATCATATTTTAGTCTCCTTTCTTTTTACCACATTTTTATAATATTAGAATACTATAATTTTTTAATTATTACACAAGTTTATTGTTTGCTATATTTTACCTTTACCAGAAACATAATCTTATTTATAATGCTTCTAAATTCATATGAATCAATAAAATAAAGCTGCCAAGCACTAAGAAAAATAGCTTAGCAGCTTTTAATTACATTTTGTATTAGCACCCATTCACTCAGCCCTATCATTATCACTATTTTTACTAACTTTAAGCATCCTTACATATTTACAATACAAATAGATAAGAATAAAAGCATCTATAAGACTTATAATTCCAAAAATTATTAATCCTCTATATAATATTGATATAATAAAATTTAAATATTGAATATTCAAAACAACACCTCGCTTATAATTTAGTTATTTAAAATATTACCATATTTAAACTTTTTAAGCATTTTAATACATTTCAAATACTTAATCTTATTTCTTTTTGATTATATAAAATTTTCTCTTATCTAATCATTTATTTAATATTATCAGGCTGGCAGTATGGACAATAATATATAGAACCACCCAAAAATGTTTCTTTTATCAATTGCCCACCACATTTAGTACATGGATTTTTAAATGTATTTTTTGATAACAGAACTCTATATGAACCTTTTTTTCCAAAAATATCTTTTTCAGTGTCACGTCCACCTTTTTCTACCATATGCTGCAAGACATTTATGATACTGTCTAAAAGATTATCCTTATCATCCTGAGTAAATGTGTTTATTTTTCTTTTAGGATGAATACCTGCATTAAACAAAATATCTTGAAGTACTCCATTACCTATGCCAGGAAATCTCTGCTCTGTTGCAACAAAAGCTTTTGCACTCATAGTAAGCTTAACTCTATGAAATAAATCATAATAATATTGCTTAAACTCCTCACTAAAGGGTGATAACGCATTTTTGCTTTTTATATAATATTCATTGTCATAATCATTGTGATGAAGAATTATTGAACCATACATTGCAACATTAAAAACCAATTTTAATCCATCTTCAAATTCTATCATTAGTTGATAATCCTTACGTGGCTTTTCTTTATTATTTACTAATCTTATATTTACTCCATCATTAAAACAAAGTTTATAACCATTATCAAAACCTATTTCTACAAATATACCAAAACCTTCACTAGAACTTACACATGCCCCTTTTATTAAAGATTCATATTTTAACACATCACCATTGTACCAGCAGAATTTATGAATTTTTGTTGGCGGTTTTATACTTTGTATCTTTTTACCAATAATATTTTCTGCTATTTCATTTTTTATATTTAATACTTCGGGCAATTCTAACATCTAAATAACACTTCCTAACTTTACACAAATATTTAACATAATTATATCATATTATGTATTTTTTTTAATTATCCTTATAAAGAAAGCATATAATTCCATTGCAGGGTAATACAATGGAATTATATGCTTTCTTTATTATTTAGCACTTACTTCATAAGCTGTATATTCTTTATGAAAATGATAACCAAGTTTTTCACTTAATGCTACTGAACCTTTATTTTGTGCATCCCAGCTTGGATAAAGTCCTTTTTTCAGGCATTCAAGAATTAACTTTGCTCCACAAGCTAATGCTAAACCACGTCTTCTGTAATCTTCTCTTGTGTCGATTTCAATTTCTATGCCCTTTTTATATACTGTATATGATGATGCACCTGAAACAACCTGCCCATCTATTATTGCTGCAACTCCTATTCCTCTTTTTTTATAATCTTCATATTCATTAAATTGTGAACATAAATCCTTTGACCATTTATTTCTTCTTACTTCATCATATATATCTTTATCTATTAGTTTTAACTTAACATTTTCACCTATATTATTAACTATTTTTAATAATTTCTCTTTATCAAAAATATCATACTCCTTTTTTATTGCATATCTTTTTACCTTGTTTGCTCTCTCTTTGTATATTTTCTCAATTAATTCATTGTGCTCTTCATTTCTTCCTATCATAATAAGATATTCTGATTTATAATCTTTAGGAAAATTTTTTATAAGTTCTTCATTAGGTTTACCTGCAAAAAAGCAAAAGTCTCCAATAATTATTTGTGCTGATTGTGGTTTTTTCTCATTATCTGCAAATGCCTTTCCCATATAACCATCAAGACATGACCAAATTAATGTTTCCTGCCATCCTTCAAATAACTTTTCTATATTTTTAACTTCATTAACTTCAACCATACTCATCCTTATCTCCTTTTTTTAATAATTGGTTGTTTTACACATCTTGTACCATTTCACTGAACCCATACCTTTTCTGCAAACACATAACCTGAAAGATATGAAAAATAGCACTCCATATTAAAACATACTCCAGTTATCGATTGTTGAAAATATGGATATGCCATCATTTTCTGTATCACTTGTTTCATAAGGTGTTACTCCTGCTTTTAACAAGTTATTATATGATTCACTGTTTTTAACCACACTTTCAGCTGCTCTTGGAATTATTCCAATTGGTGCAGATATATAACTTAAAAAGTTTCCTGTTGAAGATGTAGTTAATCCATGGTGGGGAACTTTCAATATATCTACCTTATTTCCCTGTAATCTATCAGCAGTTATAAATTCCTTTTCTGCAGTCCATTCCATATCACCAGTAAATAATCCTTGATAATCTCCATAATCAACATATACCACTGCACTATTATCATTTAGTCCATAATATTTTGCAATATTTTCATCAGGAGAACCAACACCTCCAAAATCCTTATCCGATTGAACAAATTTCATTATTTCATTTTTGTCAATATATTCTCCATTAACAGTATTATTAAATTGAAGCCCTGCCATATTCATTGCATTTACAGCATCATTGTATACCATATAATCATATTTCAGCATATAAATATCAGATTTTTTTACAATGCCCTCTTCCTTCATATTTATATACCAATCTTTCATTTTAGCTACATCTGGTAAATACACCTTTCCAACCTTAAAGTTCTCAAGAATTGATTTTAAACCTCCTATATGGTCAGAATGGGCATGAGTAAGTATTATATAATCAATAATTTTACTTCCATCCTCTTCCTTCAAATCCTGTTTATTTAAAAATTCCACAAGTTTATCACTGCCAGCTGTATCTCCTGTATCAATTAAGGCAGTTTCTCCACTTGGTAATTTCAAAAATGAACAGTCTGCATCTCCCGCATTAAAATATTTAACAAAAAGATAATCTTCAGAGCCAATGTTTTCTTTGTTTACATATCTGCCATAAGCATCAAAGGTCACCATTTCATTATCAATAATTATTTTTCCTTTAGCTACCGAACTATCACCCTTAATATAATATTTATACTTTTTTGTTTCTACCCATCTGTTTGATACCATAACCCCATTTTCATCTGAGTAATATGTAACTCCATTTACATCATAAAAGCCTGTCTGTAATTTACCATCACAACCAAAGTAATACCATTGGCCATCAATATATTTTTTCCCAATGGACATTGCTCCGTCTTCATTGAGGTAATACTTTTCTCTATCCAGTTCCAACCATCCTATTTCCATATTATTCCTATCTCCAAGATAATACCAAACATAATTAATATACTGCCATCCAGTAACAGACACACCATTTTCATCAAAATAATACCATGTATCACTAAATTCTTTCCAACCTGTATAAGCTGAATAATCATCATTTAAATAGTATTCTTTATCATCAACCTTAAACCAGCCTGTCTTTTTTACAAGTCCCTCTTCATCATAATAGAATAACTTTCCATTTTCATTTTCCCAATGAGGATAATTTTTATTTACTTCCTCCATATCTTTTTCCTTGTCTTCTTCATCTTCATCAACGGATTTTTTATCTTCTAAATCTTTACCTTTTTCAGATTTTTCCATATTTCCACATATATTTTGTTCATTTACAGTATTGGGTACCCCTTTTGCCTGTAATGTAAAACTCCTTCCATTAATAACGGCTGTAAATGAAACTGCTAAAAGAAGCTTTTTTATAGTTTTATGCATTTTTTCTTCTCCCTTAAAATAATAAATTTGTTCTATAACATAAAAATTCTAACACTAAAAAAACAGCTTGTAAACAATGTATTTACGGGCTGTCAGCAATAAACTCATTTCAAATTTCATGTTAAAATAATATGTGGCTGCTGCCTTTTTGCATAAACCACATATTATTGAAATTTTTCTTTAAACCTTTAAATTATTCATTCTTAAATATTTTCTTCTTTTTTCTTTTTTGTATAAATAAATATATACATGTAAATGTAATAACATTAAATAATGTTGATAACAATGCTGTAACAATAGCAATTTTCCATACACTTAAATTATTACTATTATTACTCACAGGTATATATGAAGAAAGATTTTTTGCTGCTGCATCTGTTTCCCCTTCTTCTCCATTAACTATTCCTTCTTCTATTAATACCATCGTATCTTCTAAAAATCTTATTCCAAAACTTATGTTCATTTTCATAGGATTTATATAAATTCCTACTGTAATATTATCATTAATATTTTCTATTGGAAATCTAAGTGATATTACTCCATTTTCATTTAGTACTACTGAATGATTAACAGACTTTCCTCCTGCTTGTATTTTAAATTTCCCCATGGAATCTGCACTACTAAAAGTTATTGTAGCATAATATTTTCCATCAATTTCTTCTATAATACTGGTCTCATTTAGATATTTTCTAGCCATTGAACGACCAATAGAGCTATTACTAATTACTTCATTGTTTATTGTATATCTTTTAAAGTATTCTTTTGCTCCTTTTACTAAATCCTCAGTTTCTTCTATAATTTCATGTTCTAATAAATTTTTTGATGGTGAATTCATTTCAAGAGTTGAAGCAAATATTTCTCCAGACCCCAAACCATTTCCATTAGTTAATGTACCAGCAATATTATTTGAATTTATAGGTGTTTCACTTTCTTCAATACTTATAAGCTCAAGGGTTGATTCTAAGAATTTTATTCCAAAAGAAATATCTCTTCCCATGGCTTTTACATATGTTGTTACAGTAATCTGTTTACTTAAAGATGGAATTTTAAATCTTATTTCTCTTGTTTTTGCTGATGTATTCTCACTTACAGTTGAATACTCAACATTTTGCCCATCAATGGATAATCTTAAATTATTCATAATATCTGTTTGACTTAATCCAAGAGTTATGTAATGCTCTTTATCATTTTCAATTTCATAATATGAAACATTGTTTACAGCCCCTCTTGCTGCCTGATATCCAATTGAACTTTCCGTTACAATTTCATTTTTCACTTTATATGATGCTTTCTTATAAGGTGTTTCAGATATGCTGCCTTGAAATGATTCTCCAATTATATTTTCCACACTTCCTAAATAGTTATCAATTATTGCGTCTTCTTCATCACTATCTTCTTCTGTATCCTCATCATCATCATCATCATGGTCATCATTAAAATCATCATCTGCATCATCATCTTCTTCTAATGTACTTTTTCTTAATAGAACTCTAAATTTAACATCTTTAATAACTCCAATAGAAGGAACCCCTGTATCTATTGTAGTTGTAACCATAGTTACATCACTTAATTTGTTTATTCTATATTTTATATAATATTTATTTCCTGATTTCTTAACTGTATCATAACTCTTACTTTTTCCCTCAACTTTTATTGATGTATCTGACATCATTTTTCCATGAGTAAACTTTAAAACGAGATACATTTTTCCATCTTCAACTAAAATAACACTTTCATCATCCACATATCCCCTTGCATCTGATGTAGTATCTGATTTTTCTTTATATGTCTTATTTTTTATTGTATAGACTCCATCCTCTAGTTCATCATCATCATCGTCATCATCATCTTCTTCATTATCTATATCATCTTTGCTATTCTCTGAATCAGTATCTGTAGTAATCTTTTGTATGCTGTCTGAATTTAGTGATATGGAGAAACCTTCATCAATACTTTTTGTTACTGATGATATATTAATAATATCTTTTTCACTTCCTATAGCAAATTTAATTGCAGTTTTATTTTCCCCATTTGTAATTGTATATCGTGTAGCACTTGTATTACTATTTAAAGTAATATATCTTCCATCCATAAAACCAGATTTATTAAATGTTAAGTTTAAATATATTACTCCATCCTCAACTTGAATAATGCTATTAGGATCAAGATAAGCTGCTGCTGCTAAACCATTTGCTCCAACAATACTATTTATTACTTTATAAGAAGCGTTTTCGTATACAGGAATCTTAGATTCATCTGGTACCACCACATTATTTCCTGAATCATCCTTTAATGTACTTCCATCTAAGGAAACATTAAAATCCACATCACTACTATAATTTATATTTTTTTCTTCAACATGACATGCAAATAGTATATTGCTTCCAACAGCATTTATAGGAAAAGAAATTCCAGTTAATCCATTACTTTTGGTAGTTATTTCATGTTTCTCAGCTTTGCCATCAACAGTAAGAGCAATGTTGCTCATCATATTTATATTTTTTGTATATAATGTAAATATATATTGTCCATTTTCTACTTTAAGGCTGGCTTCCTTTTCAAAAAATCCAGCTGCTGATGATTGAATTGTTGTTCCTGTCTGATACAAATTGGCTTCTATTGTATAATTTCCATCAGCAATTTTATCTTTTTCTTCATTAGGTTCTTTACCATAAACTATTTCATTAATTCTAAAATCTATTTTTTGGTCTGCTGTGTAATATGAACTTGTAACAGTAAATCCAAGATTTATATAATCATGAATTGAATCTATTTCAAATTCCATTGTTACATATTCTTCTCCCTCCTTTGTAATAGTCACATTCTTCTCTTTATTATTTACTCTTGCATTAAGATTTTTAAGCATGGATGCTGTATTAAAAGTAACTGATAATAAAGCTTTTTTTCCTTTAACCTTCAACACCGCTTTTTCTACATTTTTTGCTACCTTTGATTCCTCTTGGGTTGTATGAATAGTTCCATCTTTGTAAATGCTGTAATTCAAATCATAGTAGCCGTCTGCAATAGATATTTTATTTTCATCTTCTTCTGTTATTTCCACACTATCAATTACAAAATCCACCCTGTGAGCCATTACCATTGTTCCATATGAAGGCATATTTACTGTAACTGTAAGACCAAGGCTTATATAACTGTTTAATGATTCAACCTCAAATTCTGTAATAACATAATTATCTTCTTCTTTTACTGTAATTAAGCTTTTTTCTTCTCCATTAATTTGAACATTTAACTTACTAATCATGTCTGCTGAATTATATTTTATACGTACAATTTTTTTATCCTTAGTAATTCTCAAAACAGCTTCCTCAATATATTTACTAATACTAGAAGGTTCTTGAGTTGTGTTAACAGTACCATCCTTATATGCTTTATAATTCAGCTTATATATACCTGTTTTTAAGCTATCCAAATCCTGTTCATCTTCTGATGCATTTTTATTTTTATCATCCTCATCAAATTTTATTTGAGCATCAGTTGTAATAGCAGGCTTTTTATTTTCTTCTACTTTTTCATCTGCCTGTACATTATTAGGTATAAATCCTATTATAATAAATATAATAAGCATAAATGACATAATCCTATTTTTCATTAGTTTTCCTCCAATTATTTAATATTATCCCTTAATTATTTTCCTATGTATATTAATACAGTATGCTTTCATCATTTTATAATTCATTATTCCATGGACTATTATTAAAATAAATGTTAATAATGCACTTTTTCTATGAATTATTGCCCATAACTCTCTATGAGTTATATATATTTTTCTTAATATTGTTACTGAAACAAGTATTCCACTTATTAATGCTACAAAAAAAGAAATCAACAATAATACATTTATTCCATATAATATTTTCATCCTCATATCTGTCTTCTTATGAAAAATTTTAATTGTTACTCCTTTAATCCATTTTCTATTTAATAAAATATGAACTAATACTACAATTCCAAGTACACATCCAAAAACTTCATGCAGATGCATTCCTGTTATTTTTATTTTTGTAAGACAGATAAAAATGCCTGCCATAATAATATCAATTATTAATTTACTTAAAAATTTAAAATGTTTTTTTATAAAACTTGTTTTCATATATCCACCTTTCAAATATCTGTTTAATTTTTATCCTTAATTGTGTCAATTTTAAATATAAAATAATAGAATTTAAACAAAACAACACCTATTATAAGAATCCTTACATGAATGCTGTCTAATAAAATAAATGGGAACATCATCATAAAATCTGCAAAAAGAAGCAATATACATTTTTGTTTTAAAGTCATGGCTCTAGTTTTAACAAAACTCTCTAAATGCTTTTTATATATTTTAGTACCTTTAAACCATTTATCAAATTTTTCACTTCCTTTTACAAAACAAAAAGAAGCAAGTAATAGAAAAGGAGTTGTAGGAAGCACTGGCAAAGCAATGCCAATAATACCCATTGTCAGTGCTACAAACCCTGCCATTACAAATAGAAATCTTTTTATTTTTTTCATACTATCTATCACCTCCCTGCTGTATTAGATTATTTAAAATTAAAAATGTGTAAAACCATTTTTACCATAAATTATGTTAATTCTAATAAAAAGCATGCTTTATAAACTCCATAGGCTTATATATAAGCAATCTTGGACCTGAAAACTTCATAACCTTTTTAATTTTTTCTCTCATGTCACTTTTATAGCAATGAATTTTACATTTTCCACAAGTTGATTTATTATTCCCAAATGGGCATTTTGATAATCTAAAATATGCATATTCTAAAAGTTCATTACATTCTTCACACAATCCATCTTTGCATTTATGATTTTTTATACAGTATATTTCAATCATAATTTTTATAACTTTCTTTTCATTTTCAATTCTCGTAATTTTCATAATATTCTCCAAATTAATTGATTTTCATTATCATTACTTTTTTATTTTTTTGCGGTATACATCTGAGTTTAACTTTACTGCATACCGCATAATTTACTAAATTCCCATTTTTTTAAGGGTTCCATTTTCTATTTGTAAATTTTTATCACATATAGAACTTGTTGATTTCCTATGTGAAATTAAAATAACAGTTTTATCTTTACAATTTTCTTTTATAGATTTTAGTATTTCTCCTTCATTTAAGGTATCTAAATTGCTTGTAGGTTCATCTAATATGAGAACATTTCCTTCATTTATAAATGCTCTGGCTAAACCAATTCTCTGTTTTTCACCACTTGAAATAAGCCCTCCAAGCTCCCCTATATTGGTGTTATATTTATTAGGAAGTTTTTCTACAAAATCATGTAATGAAGCTTTTTTAGCTGCTTTTATAACTTCCTCTTCATCTGCATCTCTCTTTCCTATTTTTATATTTTCTAAAATAGTATCATTAAAGATGTATGTCTCCTGACTTACAAAAGTCTGATTTTTTCTTAAGGATTTCGTTGGAACTTCTTTTATATTATTTTTATCAATTTCTATACTTCCACCTTTTACATCAAAAAACCTCATAAGAAGTTTAATTAATGTACTTTTTCCTATACCACTTTTCCCTAAGATTGCAACTTTGTCTCCTTCTTCTATTGTAAGTGAAATATTCTTCAATATATTTTTATGACTATTTTCATAAGCAAAGTCTACATTTTTATATTCTATTTCCATTTTTTCAATATTCATGGTGCCTTGAACTTCAATAACTGCTGGTTCTTCATCCATTAAATCAAACAATCTTTCTGCACATGCAAAAGTATGTAATAAATTATTTGAAAGACTGCTTAAAGCCACAACCGGACCAAAAGATGAAGCTATTATCACAATGGCTATAAGTGCTTCAGTAAGGATTAAAATATCATTAACATAAAATTTTATACTTAAAGCTGTAAATAATAAAACCGAAATCATAACCACAAAATCTGTTAAAGCTTTTACAAATCCTTCATGCCTTTTTATTACTGCCATGCTCCTATTAAGCTTTTGTGAATCTTCATTTATTTTATCTATTCTTTCTTTTCCATTATTAAATGTAATAACTTCTTTTAATCCTCTAAGGGATTCAAGAATATATGAATTAGTTTCAGAAAAATCATTTCTATAATTAACACCAGCTTCTTTTCCCAGCTTTGATGAAAAGTAAGGAATAACAAATCCTACTATTATAAATAGAACTGCACCTAATATTCCTAATACAGGATGTATTAAAAATAACACTACACTCACTATTGTATTAGTAAATACTGCAATAGCTATTGGTGCTATTGTATGAGCATAAAATACTTCTAACATTTCAACATCAGATGTTATAAGCCCTATAAGGTCTCCCTTTTCTTTTCCCTCAAGCTTGGCTGGTGCAAGAATTCTTAGTTTAGAAAATATTTTATCACGAAGTATTGCAAGTATCCTAAAAGCAATGTAATGTCCTGAAAGCTGTTCCCCATATCTTAAAATGCCTCTTAAAACTGCACATATAAGCATTATTGAAACAACACTCTTCAGTTCAATAAATTTTATTTCTTTTATTAATATACCTATGCCAACTACTGCCAAAGCTGATATGGCTATTGCTGCTAAAAATCCTATTGTTCCTAATGTTATTGTTAAAAACATAAATGGTATGAGAGGTTTTAATTCTACAATAAGCCTTTTCATTATCTGAAATCCACTTCTTCTGTTCATTATAATGCCTCCCTTATACTTTCAAGTTCTCTTTGACAATGAAGCATGTTCTTATATTGACCATCTATCTCTGCCAATTCATGATGTTTTCCAGACTGAACTATTTCTCCATCCTTCATAACATAAATATGATGAGCTTTTTTTACATTTGCAAGTCTATGAGAAATCATAAGAACTGTCTTATATAAACTCAATTCATATATTGCATCCAAAATATCTTCTTCACTTTCTACATCTATGTTAGATGTAGCTTCATCAAAGATAATCATTTCTCTGTCTGCTAATATAGCACGTGCAAGAGCAAGCCTTTGTTTCTGTCCTCCCGAAAGCTTGTTTCCACCTTCCCCAACACATAAATTGAGACCTTCCTTTGAAGAATAAACGAATTCTGATAATTTTGCTTTTTTAAGAGCTTCTTTTACTTCATCCTCTGATGCATTTGCTTTTCCCATCCTTAAATTATCTAAAATAGTTCCATTAAATATATAACTATTTGTTGAAACAAGGGAAATATTGTTATATAAATCTTCTAAATTAATATTGACTATTTCTTCATCATTGATTATAACTTTTCCATTTTCAACATTATAAAAATTCATTATCAGTGAAGCTAATGTACTTTTTCCACTTCCACTTTCACCAACTACAGCTACAAATTCACCTTTATTTACTTGAAAATTAATATTCTTTAATATTTTTCTTTCTTTATCATAGCTGAAATCCACATTTTCAAATCTAACACTTATATTTTCATTAGTAACCTTTTTGTCTCTCTTATTGAAATTTGAATCTGTTTCACAATCTAAAATATTAAAAATTCTGTCACAAGCTGTCATTCCATTCATGGCAATGTGAAAATATGATCCTAATAATCTAAGTGGAATAAAAAATTCTGCTGATAATAAAATTATTATTATTAATTCCCCAATCATTATTTCATGATTTCCAAACTCTACAAGAGCCGCTATTATTCCAAGTGCAGCTCCTCCAAAAGCAACTATATCCATAATATTTATTGAATTAAGCTGCATTCTTAAAACCTTCATAGTGATTTTTCTAAATCCTTCAGCTTCTTCATTCATTTTTATATGTCTTTCTTCATCCATACAAAAAACTTTTAAAGTAGTTAATCCCTGAAGATTTTCTAAAAATGTTCCACCTAAATCTGCATAACTGTTCCAATATTCCTTTAATATCTTCTTTGCAATTTTCATTATAGCAATTATGGATAGCGGAATAATTGGTACACATACTATAAATACACTTGCCGCCTTTATAGATATTCTGCTGATAAAAACAAATAGAATTACTGGTGCTATAATTGAATAAAAGAATTGAGGAAGATATTTTCCAAAATAAATCTCAAGCTGCTCAACACCATCAACACTTATCTGAACAATTCCTGCGCTGGTTTCATTTTTCTTATATCCTTCACCAAGTTTTAGAAGTTTTTTGTAAATTGAATTTCGAAGTACAACTCTAACTTCTGCACTTGCCTTGTTGGAAAATTCCCCCTGAATAATATTACATAAA
Source organism: uncultured Clostridium sp. (assembly GCA_964588775.1). Lineage (GTDB taxonomy): Bacteria > Bacillota > Clostridia > Clostridiales > Clostridiaceae > Clostridium. The sequence goes on along the minus strand of CAZPRO010000004.1, from coordinate 31,555 downwards.
AAACGTACAATTAATAATATGACAATATAGATAAAAGCACCTTTTTTTAAACTTGCATCTTTTAACAAATCTTTATATAAATAAAAACTGTTTATTATATCACCTACAAAAAATATAATTAATATATTACATATGATTGAAATAATATTACATAAAACAGTAAGAATAATATATTTTTTCGACTGTTTACATAGATTTATCAGCCTTTTATTTATCATCATTACTATATATTTCTCCTTCCTTTATTTTATTGATAATAGTTATCAATAATATATTTCTGGGTAATATTATCACAGAAATATATTATGTGTAAATATTTTTTATTATCATTAAACTAATATTTTTTTATTTAATATTTTTTTTCAACAAAAAGTATTAATTACATAATGCTTATACTCAATAGTTAATATATTACTAAAACCAATATGAGAGAAATTTCTATAATTTGGTTAATTTTAAATAAAAATTATGACACTATTCTATACTGCATAAAATTTATAATATAAATATACTTCAATAATTTATTGCCTTAATTGTAAATTGACTCAGTATATGGTAGAATTTAATTGGAATTTTATCAAAAATCTATATATTGAAGGACGTAGCCATATGTTTAAAAAAAACAATTCAATAAAAAGTAAAATTTTCTTAACAACCCTATATATATTAATTATTCAGCAGATTATTTTTTTTGTATGCCTTAATCAAACTCATATTTTTCAAAAATTAAACAATAATTCCTTCACGGATTTTTCTAATAATGTTAATGATGATTCATTGTATTTAGAAGGACAAATGAATAAATATTGGGGAGATATCTTTTCTAACAAAGAAAATATAGAAAATTCTATTAATACTGTTTTACAAAATAATAATTTAACATGGAATGATATTGAAAATAATGATGAACTTCTTAATGATATTTTGAAGAATGTATGTCCTGAAATGGTATTCATTCTAAAGAAAAATCATATAAGTGGGTCTTTTCTTATTCTCAACACATATTCTGCATCAGATGGCCCTATATGTAAAAAAGGTATCTACATAAAAGATATTGCTCCAGACTCTAACATTAATACAAATTCAGATCTTTTACTATGTATTGGTAATAAAAATCTTGCAACCAACAACAAACTGGTTTTTTCCCCTTCATGTGAAGATTTTTTTACTTTTGATTCTAGTAAAGACTACAATTATCAGGAATTATTTGAAAATATACATAATTCCTTTTTAGAAAATAAAACATTAAATAATCAGTCTTTATGTTATTGGAGTTGTAATGTCTCTATTAATAATAGTGCTTCCAAATCCATTACTTGTTCCTTACCTTTAGTTGATTCAGAAAATAACATTCTAGGAATTCTTGGTGTAGAAATATCAGAAGATTATCTTATTGATTTTATGAAAAAATATGATAGTAATAATAATAAATTTGATGCTCTTCTCCTTGCTGCAAGAACAGATTCAGATTTAGAAAAAATTTCTATCCTTGAAAATAATAAGAATTTTGATATAAATACTATAAAACTTAGCAAAGAGATTTATCCCAATATTTATAAAATTGAAAATAGTAATCTTTCCAATGCATATGCCTGTGTTTATAATATAAGCAATATAAATACTCAAAATAACAATTGGGTTCTAATTGGAATAAATGATAAAAATAAAATATTATCAGATTCTAATCAATTAATAAAATATCTATTGTTTAGCTTTATATTTTCATTAGTTATTGCAGTAATCATTTGTTATATTAATGGTAAAATTATAACAAAACCAATTTTACAACTACTATCTAAAGTAAAAAACAGCGACCCTGAAGGCCCGATTAAATTAGATAAAATTAATATTTCAGAAATTGATGAACTTTCAAATGAAATAATGAATTTAAGTTCACGAGTCTTTGATAATGCTTCCAAACTTTCACAAATACTACAAATGGTCAATGTTCCTATTGGTGCCTTTGAATATATTTTTGGTCAGGATACTGTATTTTGTACAGAAGGTTTCTTTATCAACATGGGTATAGATGAACAATGCAGCAGCAAAACTATTCCTATATCTCAGTTTAGAGAAATTATAAGTAATTTGATTGCTAATTTAGATATTGATATTCCAAATGATGATGACATTTATAAATTAACTATTAATGGTGAAGAAAAATTTGTTCAGTTAACTTTAAGAAGTGATAAATATAAAGTATTAGGGGTTTTAACTGATGAAACTCATGCAATTTTAGAACGAAAAAAAATAGAATATGAACGTGATTATGATTTATTGACTAATCTTCTCAATAGAATGTCTTTTAGAAAACTTGTTGAAAAAATATTAAGAACTGAAAACATTAAATGTGGAGCAATAGTTACAATAAATCTGGACAATTTAAAATCACTTAACACAAATTACAGTTATGAAGTTGGTGATGAATATATAAAACTTGCTGCTGAAGTTCTTTCAAAATATTTAACACCTAAAACCATAATATGCAGACGTTCAGCAGATGAATTTATTGTATTTACCTATGAATATAATACCAAAGCAGAGTTATTAACCTTTATTCATGATATGCATATTAAATTAAAAAGTGCAAAAATGAATATTCCTGATGGCAGCAGACGAAAAATCCGTTCAACTTTTGGCATCTCATGGTACCCAAATGACAGTACTGAATATCATGAACTATGCCGATATTCAGAATTTACTACTTTCAGATTGAAAAAAACTTCAAAAGGTACTGTTGGAAGTTTTAATAAAGAAGAATATAATAAAGTTTATTTCTTATTAAACAAAAATGAGGATTTAAACAAATTAATTGAAGAAGAATTGCTCCAATATGCTTTTCATCCAATTGTGGATGTTAAAACCGGAAAAATATTTGCATATGAGGCCCTTATGAGATCTAAATTAGAAAGCATAAAAAGTCCTCTTGAAATCTTACAGCTTGCCACATCTGAATCTAAATTATATGAAATTGAAAGACTTACAATATTTAAAAGTTTAGAGTTCTATCATAAAAATAAAGATTTATTTGACGATGCCAAATTATTTATTAATTCTATACCAAACTATATTTTATCTGAAAAAGATTCCTGTTTGCTTGAATCTATGTATTCAGAAGACCTTCATAATGTGGTTATTGAATTATTAGAGCATGAGCAGGCTGAAGATTTATCAAATAACGAAAAAATTAAAAAAATCCGCAAATGGAATGCTCAGCTTGCAATTGATGACTTTGGTTCAGGATATAATAATGAATCAGTATTATTAGCAGTTACACCTGACTTTGTAAAAATTGATATGGAAATTGTACAAGGTGTTGAAAGAGATAAGAATCGAGAACATATTATAAGAAACCTTATTTCTTATTGTAAAGATCGTAATATAAAAGTTATTGCTGAAGGAATCGAAACTTTAACTCAATTAGAAAAATTAATGGAACTTGGAATAGACTATGGACAAGGTTACTATTTTAGCAAACCTGAATTTTCTCCTCCAAAGCTTAATGAAGAAACACTAAATGAATTATTAAATTTAAATAAAAAATAAATAAGGAGCTGTCGCATTAAAAATGGCAACCATTATATCTAGTATTGTTATAAAATCACAATACTAGACACAATTTAACCTTTATGCGACAGCCCCCTTATTTATTTTTATTAACTCTCTACATATTGTTTTAACACATTAAGTTTCTTTTTAACATCTTTATGTATAATCTTTTCATATATTTTAGATGATATATTTTTCTTAAGCTCATCTGTTAAATTTTCAAAATCACTTATTAAATTTTCGCTTTCCTTTCGTGATACCTTAAAAAACTTTAACATATAAATTACAAGTATAATATAATCTGTAATTGTTACAAATGTAATATTAGAAATATTCATGGTTCCACTTATGGCATCTATAACCATGACATCTATATTTCTATTTTTAAAACGTACATCAAATATTACTTCATTATGTGCAATAGAATTTCTCAAATCCTTTATTGTATAGATGAGTTTATGAGTTAAAGTTCCATCTTCATCATAAATATTTTTTATACCTAGACTCTTAGAAATCATATGTCTTATCTCTTCATTCAAACAAGCTATAAATCCTGCAAATTCACTAAGAGTTATAAGTTCAAATATTGCCCATATAGGAAGCTCTGTACCCTTCTGAAAGAAATGAACAGCAATTTTATTTTTTTGCGAATAAGCACGAGTTTCAACCTTAAATATTCTATCCCGCATTTCCATTCTTTTAACCACTGCATTTTTGTATTTTTCTTCTATTTTCTTTCGTTCCTTTTCATTTCTACAAGCATCTCTTAACATTTCATAATGCTTATAATCATTTAGAAGTCTTTCATATATATCATTAAATTTCTCACTTTTTCCTTCTTTTAATAGGATTTCAAGAACATAATTCTTTAGTGCTGTTTCTAAAAACATTATCTTAGGATATAGCATTGATTTTAATTTCATATCAAAGTTATACACATTAAGCAGTTCTTCAAAAGTATTATATTGCACTCTATTTTCAGGATTATTTATATATCTATACCCCTTATATCCGTGATAATATCCTATATTTCTTAACTCCTGTTTTTCACTTATACCATTAATGCTTATATTATGATGGGTTCTTAAATATTCCATTAATGAATCAATTTCTTTTGCCATAAAACCACCTCCATATAATCATCTTCTTCTAAAATATTATTTATTTATAATTATAACATATTTTCTCTGTCCTGCTATTAACCTACTTTTAATAATAAAAAATAAGAAAGCAAATTAAACACACCAGTTAATCTGCTTCCTTATTTTTTATTACTGCACCTGCAAAAACTCTTCATAGTTTTCTATCTTATCCTCTCTGTTGGTCTTTCTAAGCCAATCATTGTATAATAAAATATTTTTTTCTAAATACTCAATATTTAACTTTTCCTTCTGCTTCTTAGTTTCTGCATAAATATTTATCTTTATAATGTTTCCCATGTTACCACCTCCTTTTGTAATATAATACAATTATATCTTATTAATTCGGGCCTAAAAATAAAAAAATGCAAAATAGTACAAGTATTTTGTTATATTTGTACTATCTTACAATTTTACTTTTTAATTATTTGTATATTTTTACAATTACTTTACATTATTTATTAGAAAACCAAATATTTATCTCTCTTTCAGCATTATGCAAACAATCTGATGCATGAACACAATTTATATTATTACTTATTGCATACATTTTTCTAATGGTTCCCTCTTCAGCCTTAGATATATCAAATGAGCCATTAAGTTTTCTTACTTTTTCAACTGCATTTTTCCCCTCTAAAACCAGTGCAACTACAACATCACTTGTAATATATTCTATCAATCTATTATAATATTCTCTGCCTTCATGTTCCCTATAATGAAACTTTGCAATATCAAGAGTTGGATGAAGCATTTTCATTCTAACTATTTTCAAGTTATTTTCTTCGTATATAGACAATATCTTACCTATTAAATTTCTTTGAGGTATATCTGCCTTTAAAAGAACTAAAGTTTTCTGTTTATCCATGAGCCGTCTCCAAGATCTGTATTAATTTTAATATACTTTTTATATTCTTGTTAATTATATATTACTAATCCTGATTTCTCAAATTAGTAATTATTATATAATTTCATATTATAGGGTTGTTATTTTTCATGCTTGTTATATTTTAAATCATTCCTTATTAATTTATCATCTAAAGGGCATATAAGTATAATAAATTTATAATAAGTTTTCTTCAAGTCCGTCTTCAGTTATTATTCCTGAAATTTCATTTAAGTGAGCAAATTTATAAAATTCATCATAATTAAATTTTTCTATATATCTATCTGCTGCTGCACCAACAATTGCTCCTACTTCATGATTAAATTCACCTCCTACACAAATTACTTTTATTAAATTGATTTCATCTGCTATTTGTACTACAATATTTATAAAATTTAATTTATTTTTACTAATGAGGTGGATATTTATGATAAAACTAATTGCTACTGATATGGATGGAACATTATTAAATGAAAACAGCCAGCTTCCCTCTAATTTTTTTGACATACTAAAAAAATTAAATGACAATAACATAAAATTTGTAGTTGCAAGTGGACGTCCATATTTTACTTTACATGAAAACTTCAAACCACATAGTAATGAAATCTATTTTATTTGTGATAATGGTGCATACATTGTAGAGCCTGGCAGAAAGCCAATAATAAGTATTCTTAATAAGCAAGATGTAAATGAAATGGTAAGTGCCGTAGAAAACATTCCCAACACTGCAATAATACTATGTGGAACCAAGGCTTCTTATCTAAAAAAATGCACTAATGAAATGCAAAAAGAAATAAGTAAATATTATTTAAATCAAAAAATTGTTGATAATTTAATTGATATTGATGATGATATATTTAAAGTTACTATTTGTGATTTTAATAATTCAGCCCAAAATTCATATCCCTTATTAAAGCCACTTTTTGGTCATAAATATAAACTTTCAGTTTCAGGAGAAGTATGGCTTGATATAAATAATAAAAATATAAATAAGGGTAATGCCCTAAAAGAAATTCAAAAAAACTTTCATATTTCCTATAATGAAACAATGGCCTTTGGAGATTTTTATAATGATATTGAGCTTTTGCAGGCTGCAGAATATAGCTTTGTTATGGAAAATGCCAACGAAGATATGAAACAATATGGAAAATATATTGCTGAAAGTAATAAAAATAATGGTGTACTTAAAGCTATTGAGAAATATGCTTTCAATAATGGATAAATTTTCACATAAAAATAAAATTATAGTGATTTACAAAATCTTATTTCTGTAAACCACTATAATTTTATAAACTCATGGATAAATCATTTAATCTATGTATCATATTGTCTAATTCATGTACAATATCTCTCAATTCTAATTTAACTTTAATTTTTTACTCCATTTAATATTAAATTTAATACAACACCTACTATAGCTGCAAAACTTAACCCAGATATTGAAACAGCTTCATTTATTTTTATTCCCATAGGTATGCCTAAATATTTTTCAATGTATGATCCAGCAAATCCTATAATTAATATTACTGCCATAATTAATACATTTTTAAAATTAAATTTTACTTTTTCATATTTTATGGTTTTTACACCAACTATAGCTATCATAGTAAACAGCATAAGACTTATTCCACCCATAACCCCTTGTGGAATTGTTCTTATTGCTGCACCTACTTTAGCAATAAAACTAAGAAATATAGCAAATACTGCTGCAATTCTTAATATAGAAGGATCATAATTCTTAGTCATTGCAAGTACACCTGTATTTTCTCCATATGTGGTATTTGCTGGGCCTCCACATAATGATGCAAACATTGTTGCAAGACCATCTCCAAGAAGCGTTCTATTTAATCCTGGATCTTCTATAAAGTTTTCACCAACAACCTGACCATTTGTAGTTATATCACCTATATGTTCCATAAATGTTGCCAGCACTACTGGTGCTATTACCATTATTGCTGGTGCTGAAAACTTTGGTAATGTAAATGGTGGTATTTCTATAAATTTAGCCAAAGCTATAGATGAAGTATCAACATAGCCAGTCATATATGAAACTATATATCCTACAGCCACACCTATTAATATGGCAATTTGTGCAAAAAAACCTCTTCCATAAAATTTCACAAGTAATGTAGTTCCTAATGTAATAGCAGCAATGATATAATTATCTGTTACCATACCCCATGCAGATGGAATAAGATTTAATCCAATAACCATTATCATTGGGCCTACTACCTGTGCAGGAAGTACTGCCTTAATCTTATCTGTACCAATTTTCTTTATAAATAATGATAATATTACATAAATCAACCCAGCTGCCATTATTCCACCCTGTGCATATGTTAAATCATTATTAAATGCAGAACTGGTACTTATTACAAGTATAACTGGTATAAATGCAAAAGATGAACCTAAAAATACTGGAACCTTACCTTTTGTACACACATGAAATATTAATGTTCCAACACCTGCACAAAATAGTGCTACAGAAACATCTAATCCAGTTAATATTGGAACCAAAACAGTAGAACCAAACATGGCAATTAAATGTTGAAATGCCAATATAAATTTTAATAGTGATTTATTTTTCTTTTGTTTTTCTACTTTTTTTATAGCTTCTGCCATAATTCTACCTCCTTAAAACTTAAGGAGAGAATTTCATATTTTCTCTCCTTTTCAGTCTCTTGGGACTGTGATTAAGGTTTTTTTAATATTATTATAATTTCTATCAAAAACCTTTGTTGATTATATCATTAACACATTACTTTTTCAATAATTGTTACAATGGTATTTTTGAATATTTCAATAATATTATTTTTCTTCTCTTGTTAATCTATTACTTTTCCTTAGTATAATTTTTTTCTATTTTTTCATTAGAATACATGCACTATATGCAGGTACATAACAATTGTTTCCTGAAATTTCATAAATTTCTTCTACTCCTGCCTGTTCTTTATTTACAAGAACACTCCACCCACAGTCTTGAAGGTCTATAAATGCTTCTTCCTTATTAGCATTAAAAATAACAGCAATGTCCCTGCTCATATTTTTTCCTGTATTGTCGAGTATTTTATAAGCAACTACATTATCTTTGTAAAATTGCTCTCCTTTTTTCATAAAGGTAAGATTCTTCTCTATTTCCTTTCTAGAATTCATTCTAAAGGCTTTATATCTTTTCCTTAATTTTATTAATCCTTCATAATATTTAACTATATTCTTATATTCCTTTACTCTTTCCCATTCAAGATTATTTACACTATCTGGTGCCTTATAACTATCATGATTAAATGTTCCATCTGAATTCTTCTTGGTTCTTAAAAATTCTTCCCCTGCCTGGAAAAATGGTATTCCTTGAGAAGTTATAATTATTGCTGCTGCAAGCTTATTCATACTTATTCTTATATTTTCTGTATCATCTTTATTAGCCATTGCAAGCTTATCCCATAGTGTATAATTGTCATGGGCAGATATATAATTAATACATTGATAAGGTTCATTTGCCCATGACCAGTGAGAATATATTACTCTATCATAATTTATATCTTTCTGTCCTGTTGCTCCTACAATACAAAATTTTATAGTATCCTCAAGACCTGTTCTTCCATTTACAAATCCCTTTTCATTAATATTAAATACATGTCCTTTTACTCCATCTCTTGTATCATCACTAAAAGCAGCTATCTGAAGCTTATCAAATTTTATAATGTTCTGCTTTGTTGCCTGAAGTTCACCATTTAAAGTAGTTGCTCCTCCAGTCCATCCTTCCCCATAAATTATTATTGATGGATCTATTTTATCTAACCCTTCTCTAATCTGCTTTAAAGTTTCTATATCATGAAGTCCCATTAAATCAAATCTGAATCCATCAATATGATATTCTTTAGCCCAGTATAGAACTGAATCTATAATAAGTTTTCTAACCATATACTTTTCTGATGCAAGTTCATTTCCACATCCTGAACCATTAGAAAAATTGCCATTATAGTCATGTCTGTAATAATATCCTGGAACTGCTAGATTAAGATTGGAATCACTGCTTCTCCATGTATGATTATATACCATATCCATAACAACTCTTATTCCTGCTTTATGAAGGGCAAGGACCATCATTTTAAACTCTTTTATTCTTGTATATCCACTAAATGGATTAGTACTATAAGAACCTTCAGGTACAAAATAATTTTTAGGATCATATCCCCAATTATACTGTTCTCTGCTTAAGTCTGCTTCATCTACTGTTTCAAAATCAAAAGCAGGCATTAAATGTACATGAGTTATTCCTAGTTCCTTCAAATAGGAAACACATGTTTTAGTAAATGTTCCTGGTATTGTACTTTTATCTGCTGTAAATGCCAAATACTTTCCTTTTTGTTCATCATCTATTCCAGACATAGAATTAATAGAAAAGTCTCTTATATGAAGTTCATAAATTATAGAACTGGCTGCATCACTTAAGGGCGGCTTAACATCATAAGCAAAATCTAATGGCTCAGTCTGACTCAAATCAATTACCATACCTCTATTTCCATTAACTCCAACAGCTTTTGCATATGGATCTGTTACTTCCTTCTCAACACCATTATTAGTAACAAAATAGTTATAAAATTCTCCATTTAAATCCCTTTTTATTATTGTAGTCCAAGTTCCATGAGGACCCTTTTCCATTTCTATAATTTCCTGTGGGGAATTATTATACTCCATCTCATTTTTTCCAAACAAGCCTAACCTGACATTACTTGCATAAGGTGCCCATAATGCGAACTTACTCTTATCTCGTGAATATTCTACTCCTAGTACCCCATCATAATTAATATCTATGAAATTCATTAAAATTTACTCCTCTAAAACTTACTTGATTTTATTAATTATTTTTGAAGAAAATGCTGGTACATTAATTTTAACCATTCCTCCCTTAATTGGTTCATTTGTATTACCAAGTAAATCTATACCTTCTAAAAATTCCAAGTTTAACTCTATTTCAAAATCATTTTCACTTAAATTTAGTAAAACATACACCATTTTATCTTCAAAACATCTTCTATATACAAGTTGCTCATTTTTTATGACTATATTTTGAAAATCTCCATATTTTAATGCCTCACTATCCTTTCTTATTTGTCCAAGCTTTACAATGTGTTTATATAAATCTTCATTGTTCTTTTGAAATTCTTCCAAATCATATACTGGCCTTAATGGTAAATCAGTTCCATTTCCTTTAGTTGCTTTTATTCCATATTCACTTCCATAATACACACTTGGTACTCCCGGCATTGTATAAAGTACTGTGTACGCATTTTCTAAATATTCTTCCTTAACCAAAGTACTTGCCAATCTGTTAACATCATGATTATCCACAAAATTATATAAACATAGGTCTTTATAAATTCCACCATTGCCAAATAATCTGTTTAATGAATAAGAAATTTCAAAATAATTTTTTTCATTATGACTTGAATAAATACCTTTATAACACTCATAATTTGTTACAGAATCAAGACATTCCTCATTTGCCCATCTTCTATAATCACCATGTATTATTTCTCCCATAAGCCAAAAATCTGCTTTTCTAGAATCTACAAATCTTCTTAGTTTTTTAAAAAACTCTATTTCAACTTTATCAGCAGCATCAAGCCTTAATCCATCAATATTAAATTCTGTAATCCAATAACCCACAGCATTTAACAAATAATCCACTACTTCATTATTCCATAAATTAAGCTTTACTAAGTCATAACACCCATTCCATCCTTCATATGTGAAGCAATCACCATAAGCACTGGAAGAATTAAAATTCAAGTTTGCAAACCAATCTTTATATTTTGAATCCTGGCCTTTTCTTCTTACATCTTCAAAAGCCCAAAATTCTCTACCAACATGATTAAATACACCATCTAATATTATTTTAATTCCATTATCATGAAACTTTTTACATAACTCTTTAAACTGTTCATTAGTCCCAAGTCTTTTATCTATTTGCAAATAATCCTTAGTATCATAGCCATGATAGCTTGATTCAAATACAGGTGAAAAATACACTGCATTTATATTCATTTCTTTTAAATGAGGTATGCACTCTTCAATCATTATCAATCTATTTTCTTCTTCATATTCTACTCCAGGTTCTAAAACTCCACAAAACCCTAAAGGATAAATTTGATAAAATATACATTCTTGTATCCATGAATTCATAATATATCTCCCCCTAACAAATATATTATATCATTTTTTTTTATTTTATCCTATTTTTATTATTGTTGATACTATTATTTGTTAAGTTTTGACTTATTTATCTATTCAAAGAGAAAATCTCCTTTGCACCCCATGTATTTCTGCTAATTTCAAAAGTTATCTACAGATTTTTTACCAATATAATTTCTTAAAGAATAAAAAATCCTTTCACCTTAATAATAATTTATGCAGTAAAACTCTTATTAATTATTAAAAAATTGTATACATTTTTATTACCATAGAAATTATTCATTATTTAGTATAAAACTCTTTTTTAAAATACATATGCGAAAATATGTATATTTCTATTCCTAATTCACATACTAAATACGAAATTCAATGTTAGGAAGGTGTAACTAATGAAAAGAAAAATCATAAAATGCCTTGTAGTATCTTTAACTGTTATAGCTTCAGCTTCATATATTCCAGCTAAAGCAGATACTTATGTTTGTGTTTCATCAAGTACATTTGATGTTTCTTCTAATCATAAAGATAAATGTGACTGTGATGAAAATCATAATAAAAGTGACAAAAAAAATGATAAGAAAAATGAATGTGAGAAATATTATGATAAAAACATAATATTCAATGAGGAAAACGAGAAATATCTTACTAAAGATCAATGTAAACAATGGAAAGATATAAAAAACTGCAAGGATAAAGGTGAAAAATTAACTGCAGAACAAGAAGAATTTCTAAACATAGTTATGGACTGTATTATAAAGGGTAAATTAGGGGAGAAAAATTATAAAGAATTCAAAGACTTAACAAATAAGAAAGAAAAACATCAAACTCTTACTGATGATGAAAATAAGAAATTGAAAGAATATAAAGAAATGCTTTCCTCATCCAAACCTACAATTCATGAATTTTTACATGACTTTTTAAGATAAAAAATTTGTTTTAAATTATGAATATATGACTACATAAACCATTTTGTAGTCAAAAGTATTTTTTAAATTGTGGCTAAATAAATAGAAGAATTTATCAATTGTCTTTTCTTCTTATATTTTATGGCCACAATTTTTTTTAATATAATAATTTTAGCAGCTACTACATTTTTAATATTATGCCCATTAGAGCAGCACTGCCAATATATACTACTGGATGCTTTTTATATTTTAATACTGCATAAAATATAACTGCAAAAACAATAATTGATTTATAATTAATCAAATTTATTAAATTATTTGTTTTTTTATATAAGTCAATGTTTAATAATGCTATTTTTACAACTTCAAATCCAGCTACTGCTATAAGACCTACACTTGCAGGTCTAAGACCCATAAAAACATTTTTAACCATCTCATTTTCTTTAAACTTTTCCAAAAATTTTGCAATTATCAAAATTATTATTATTGAAGGTGTAATAAGACCAGCAGTGGCAACTATCCCTCCTAATACATTTCCATTTTGAAATCCTACATATGTAGCAATATTTACTCCCATAGGACCTGGAGTTGATTCTGAAACAGCTACCATATCTGCAAGAGCTGACTTATCAAGCCAGTCATATTTATATGTTAAATTTATTAAAAATGGCAAGGTAGCCAATCCCCCACCAACTGAAAATAATCCAATTTTAAAATATTCATAAAATAATATAAAATAAATCATTATTTTTCACCTCCAATGCTTTTAGTAAAAATACCTATTATTCCTGCTGCAACAACAACATATATTGGAGATATTGAAAAAATACCTGCTGCAATAAACGCACAAACAGCTATTATGACACCTATATAATTTTTAACTGAACTCTTCCACAATTTAATAACAGAACTAAAAATCAATGCTACAACTGCAATTTTTATTCCTGTAAATGCATGTTTTACAATTTGATACTCTGCAAAATTTTGCAGAAATGCAGCAATAATCATAATTATAACTAAAGAAGGAAATACCACACCTATTGTAGCAACAATAGCTCCAATAATATTTTTAGTTTTATATCCTATAAATGTGGCTGTATTTACTGCAATTACTCCCGGCGTACATTGACCCACTGCATAATAATCCATTACTTCAGCTTCTGTAGCCCATTTTTTATTTTCTACAATTTCTTTTTGAATCATTGGAAGCATTGCATATCCACCTCCAAAAGTCAAACCTCCAATTTTACAAAAAACAATAAATAAATCCCATAAATCTTTCATCATTTATCATACCTTTCTAAATCATTTTTCTCTCATGTATTATTTATTCCACAAAATATTAACAATTATCATTAAAAAATTGAAAAACAGCATTAAATACAGGAAATGCTATATGATCATTTTCATTCATTGATTCATGTTTTGAATTTTTTATTCTCATAAGTGTACAGTTTTCAGCATACTTAGCAAATTTATTATGGGATTGTGCTATAACATAATAATCATTTTCAGGCTGCATAAGAAGAACTGGAATTTTAACTTTGGAAGCATTCTTTTTTTCAATAATTTTTTTAATTGCTCTGCTAGATTCTAAATACCAATTTATTGATGAGCCACCATATTGAAATAATTGATTTTCTAATATATTATTATAAGTATACCTATATCTTTCAATACAATCAGCTGCCTTATTATGGTCTTTTTTTTGACCTGAATAGGGTTTCTGACCAGGAATATAATTCATTTCCTTATGCAATATTTTCATTATTCTTGATAATATATACGCTGCTAAAGACGGAATATTTCCTGTATTTATTTTCAGCATAGGTGCATGTAATACTGCACATTTAAAAATTTCAGGATATTTTTCTAAAAAACCTGCTCCTATTCCACCTCCCATAGAATGTGCAAATAGAAATAATGGTTTATTTTCTGTTTTTTTTATTACTATTTTATCAATAAATATTTTTATATCATCTAAATAATAATTAAATTTTTCAACATGTATCTGGGATTTATCTTTTCCCAAATGGTCAGACCTGCCATGACCTCTGTGTTCCATAATAAATACTGAATATCCTTCTTTTAAAAAATAGTATATTATCTCATTATATCTCTCAATAAATTCTCTATGTCCATGACTTATGAATATATTGGCTTTAGGGTTTTCTAATAAAAATACTTTATAGTAAATCTTTTTCTTTTTGCAGCCTTCAAAATACCCATCTTCCTTTAAAGTTTCCAAATATGGTTCTACCATATTTTTCATATTTTTTTTCAAATCTTTTGCTTTAATAAAATCACCACTAATATTATTAAAATCAATTTCTTCAATCTTTATCATGTTTTTGCTCCATCTTATATTTAAAATTACCCTTTATATTATATCATTTTAAATTCAATTATGAATATGCCTGGTAAGTTTAAGAATTATTTTTTAGCATATAATATAGAAAGCATGGCCAGAGTAAAACCATGCTTTCTATTTATTATATATTATAAGTATTTAGTTTTTATTTTAGAAATAAGTCCAAGAACTACATACATCAATACAACATGTACTGGTATCATTATTACATTTTTAATAATTCTTGCACCAAACAATACAATAAATGCCTTATTATATAATATGGATAAAAAATATGTATTAAGACATAAATCGCAAATTAATGTAACTGCTACTGTAGCAGCAGTACAGCGTAATATTGTTATTTCCTTTTTATAAAAAGCCAAACCATAAATAACACCTGTAACTATTGCTGTTAATGTAAATCCTGGAAAAAATGCTCCTTTAGGATTAAGAATATAATTAATTATATCTCCTAATGCTCCACACAATGCACCTATGCTTGGACCAAACAACATGCCAATAGCCGAACTTGCTAAAAATTCAAAACTCAGATGTAATGTAGGAAGTATCTGAATCGTAAACAAATCCAACAAAAGATGTATTGCAATAAGTAAGGATGCAAGTACCAAATTTCTTACTTTTTTAAGTTCTTTAGATGAAGTTAAAAATACTTCATAAATAGCTCTCATATATAGAATCCCCCTTTCGCTATATGCATAATATTTCAGCTAGAGCTTATTAGTTAATTGAAAAGCTGCAGTTTTATATCCTGCTTATTGCTGAAATAAAAGAGAAATCCCTTTTAAATACAGCGGAATGCAATATCTGCACCGCAAACTAATAAAGTTCTTCGTTTAAGGAGCAACTTCCCGTCTACTTAACACTTAACGCGCAGATACCTACTCTGTACAATCTTTATCAACTTTTCATAATTATTATATATCATTACAATGGAAAAGTATATATATTATCTTATTATTAATTCTTTTATTGATAATTCTTTATTTTTAGTTAAATCAATAAACTCACCATCCACTAAAATTAATGGTCGTGAAATAGATTCAATATTAATCTGAAGAATCTTTCCTTCTGTTCCATTATTTAAAATTACATCTTCTCCCATATAAAAATTGGCTACATGCTCTAAAAACACTTTTGCATAACCATAATCAAATTTATGCAAACTATGTTTTTTTATTTCTTCCAGTGTTTCAAATGGTCCTTTTTTTACCATGCCATCAATATCAGAATTCATAACATCAAGTTCATCTGCTATTGCTATAATTTTTGCAAATGGATGAATTTTTTCACCCTTTACTCCTAAATAGCCAGAACCGTCTTCTCTTTCATGGTGCATAAGTACTCCATAGCTTACACTCTTATCTAAATAAGGAATAGCATCCACTGCACGATATCCGATTTTTGTATGTTCCTTAATTTCCTTATATTTATTTTCTAACACTAAATCAGGCTTCTTTTGCAACTTCTCATCCAGTTTAATAATGCCAAAATCGTGTAATAATGCAGAATATATTAAAAGATTAATTTTAGATCCTTCAAAACCTATCCATTTTCCAAGTAAAGCACTTAATGCCGCAACATTAACCCCATGCCTATATATAGAATCTTGGCCACTTCCTTTAAATAAAATATTACTTACAACAATTTCTGTAGATTTAAGCTCCTTTTGAATTTTATCTGCGAATTCTCTTAAGTCATTATTTATTTTCATATCCTTTGTTCGCTTCATCTTTTCAAACATATTGCTAAGACTTGTACTTACTTCTTTAAATGTTTCCTCAACTCTCTTTAACTCTTCCTCTTTTGTATTTCTTTTTATAATTTCATCTGGAACTAAAACTTCTATTTTATCTAAAAAATAAGCTCTATTTAAAACATCTATGAGTTCTTCTGTTATCACTGAGTCCTTTTTTATAAGCATACTTCCATTTTTAAATATATCATTGGCAATAATCATTCCAACTTTTAATTCATTTACATCTAACCTTACCCTATTATCCACATTTTACACCACCTTATTTAGAATAACTTTTTATATCAATAATTCTTCTATGTACAAATTTCTTTCTTTATTTAAATCTAAAAATTCTTCATCAACTAAAACTAATGGTTTTTCTAAATCATTTGTATTCATCTGGATTATTTTACACTTTTTCTTATTGTTCAGCATAGCTTCTTCACCTAAATAGTAATTAGCTATATGTTCAATAAATATCTTGCAATATTCATAATCAAGCTTTCCTAAACTTTCACTTTTTACTATCTGTAATGCTTCGAAAGGTGGTTTCTTTCTTTTGTATCCTCTATTTGAATTAATGGCATCAAACACATCTGCTATTGCTATAATTTTTGCAAATGGATGAATTGCTTCTCCTTTTAATCCTAAAGGATAACCTGTTCCATCTTCTCTTTCATGATGCATTAATACACCATAAAGAACGGATTTATCTAAATAATCTACATCTTTCAAAAGCTTATACCCTATATTAGAATGTGTCTTTATAGTATTAAATTCCACTGTGGTTAATGCTGTATTTTTATTTAAAATATCTTTATCTATTTTTATCTTACCAAAATCATGAAGAATAGCTGCATAAATAAGATTATTTATTTCTGCTTTGTCAACACCTACCCATTTTCCAATAAGAGCACTTAAAGCAGCTACATTAACTCCATGCCTATATATACTATCAGTTCCACTTCCTTGAAGTACAATATTTTTTATTACCATACTGCTGGGCTTTAATTCATTCTGAATTCTTTGAGAAAACTCTCTTAATTCATTAAGAGATGATTTTGAATCACCATTAATAATTCTAAAGGTTCTTTGTAATCTTACTGTCATTTCCGAAAAATCTTCTTCTACTTGATTGTATTCTTTTATCTTTTTTTTTGCTATTTTATTTTCTTCTTGAACATTTTCATCGTATATTGCTATTTTATCCCAAAAAAGAGTATTACTTAACTTTTGAATCTCCTTGCTGGTTACTGAATATCCTTTTCTTAATAAGATACGACCATTCTGTTCAATATCTTTAGCCACTACCATCCCTGGTTTTAACTCATTAAATTCAATTAATTTTACACTTTTTTTCATAAGAAACCTCACCTATCACTATAAAATAACTAAATACAACAAAATCATTTTTACTTTTATTATGCACACTGCAATATACTATTACTTATATTATTCTATATTTTACCCTTTTTGTCAAAAAAACTTTTTAATTGTTGAAGTCCCAATATTATTGCTCCTCCAATTATAAAAAACAATAAGCTAAATGTTGATAAATTCATAGGTGGTTGAGGAATTTCTAAAGAAGTTGGCCCCATAAATACTGCATATATAGAACCTATCATCAAACCAATAATGCAATATACTGTTTGAGATCTGAATTTTTCCAATGCTTTCCTTACTAATTTTATTATTGATACTATTCCTGTAATTACTCCCATTCCAAAAACAAAAACTATTGGTACATATTTAAAATTGAAATGCAGAATTTCTTTTATTGCATTTATTATGGGAGCATATAATCCAAATATTAAAAGAAGGGTTGAGCCTGATATTCCTGGCATAACCATGGCACATATGGAAATCATTGCAGATATAAATACATATATTATCATTGCTATTGACAAATTATCTATGGATTTACCATTAGATGGATTTACTACAGTAATACCTATAACAGTCATTATTCCTATTAATGAAAAAATAATATTTATATATTTTCCTTTAAGGCATTGTAATTCTTCTTTAATAATTATAGGTATTGCAAACACTATGAAGCCTATAAATAATGAGCTTATGGCATATATATGACTTGTAAATACTCTGCTTAAAAATAAAACAGCCAAAATAAATCCAAATCCCCATCCTATTCCTATTTTTACAAGAAACTTTATAGACTCTATCTTTTTCTCTTTATTTCCTGTAATCAAATCATCCAAAGATGTTATGAACTTATCATAAAATCCTAAAATAAAAGCAATTGTACCTCCCGATACTCCTGGCACACTATCTGCTAGTGCCATGCATAAACCTCTGATAAAATTTATAATATACATAAGTTAATCTCCTTTAGTCAGTTTATTTTATTAGTTATTTTATCATAACTATTTTTCTATCAACAATAAAAAACTGTCATACAAAAATTTTATTTAATACTCATTAATATTAACTGAGTATTAGTATGTAATAAATTTCATATATGACAGTATTTTTTATTTCTACATTTAGCCTTTCTGGGTATTTATTTTTTAATTCTATATTAATTTATTAATTATTTAAGTGATGCTATAATTTCAACTTCACATAAGACATTTTTAGGTAATTGCTTAACTGCCACACAAGAACGTGCAGGTTTACTGGTAAAATATTTTCCATATATATCATTAAATTTTGCAAAATCATTCATATCTGCCAAAAAACACGTAGTCTTTATTGTATGTTCAAAACTAATATTATTAGCGTCAAGTATTGCTCCTAAATTTTTCATAACCTGTTCAGTCTGTTCTTCTATAGTAGTACCTATTATTTCCCCACTTTTAGGATCTAATGCTATTTGTCCTGATGTAAATAGCATATCTCCTACCGAAACAGCCTGTGAATATGGTCCTATTGCTGCTGGTGCCTTCTCAGTATTTGTTATTTTTAACATAATTTATTCCTCCAAACTTATATAATTTTTCTTAAGTAATATATTACTATACTTTTACTGAAAAAGTAACTTAAAAATATTAGTAAAAAAATTTATTGACACTTTTTCCATATTGTACTACTATATTATTGTACTAAGTAGTTAATACAATAATACAAGGGAAGTGAAATTATGACATGGCATTTTAACGATGACCGACCAATATATATTCAGTTAATGGAGCAGATTAAACTAAAGATAATATGCAATTCATATAAACCTGGCGAAAAACTTCCATCTGTAAGAGAACTTGCTGCAGATGCATCTGTAAATCCAAATACTATGCAGAAAGCTTTATCTGAACTTGAAAGATGTAATCTAGTTTACAGCCAGCGTACAAGTGGAAGATTTATTACGGAGGATATTAATATGATTAATTCTATGAAACAAAGCCTTGCAAAAGAACAGATTGAAAAATTTTTATACAACATGCAGACAATTGGATTTTCCAAGAATGATACTATTAAAATTTTAAAGGATATAATCGATGAGGAGATGAAATAAAAATGAGTATTAACAATTCACCTATTTTAGAATGTAACAATCTTGTTAAAACTTTCATAAACAAACAAACTTTAAAGGGTATTAATTTGAAAATTCCAAGAGGAAAAATAATAGGACTTCTTGGTCCAAATGGCAGTGGCAAAAGTACTTTAATAAAAATAGCTAACGGCCTTTTAACTCCTACACAAGGTGAAATATTAATTGATGGTCAGAAACCTGGAATAGCAACAAAAAAAATAGTTTCTTATCTGCCAGAAAGAACTTATTTAAATAATTGGATGAAAGTTAGTGATATAATAGCGTTCTTCTCTGATTTTTACACAGATTTTAACAGCACCAAAGCTTATGATATGATTAATAAACTTAACATTAATCCTAATGATAAATTAAAAACTTTATCAAAGGGAACTAAAGAAAAGGTACAATTAATTATGGTAATGAGCAGAGAAGCTGACCTATATTTCTTAGATGAACCAATAGCAGGTGTTGATCCCGCTGCTAGAGATTATATCCTAAACACCATAATTTCAAATTATAACACCAATGCAACCATAATAATTTCCACGCATCTTATTTCAGATATAGAAAGAATTTTAGATGAAGTTATTTTTATCTCTTATGGAGAAATTACACTTCATAAATCTGTAGATGAAATAAGAGAAATTGAAGGAAAAAGTATTGATTCTTTATTTAGGGAGGTATTTAAATGTTAACAAAATTATTAAAATATGAATTCAAAGCAACTGCCCGAGGCATTTTACCTATATATGCAGCCTTATTAGGTTTTGCCTTAATAGTACGTATATTCGTAACAAACAATACAATTATAGGAAATGCATTTTTATCAAATCTTTTTAAAACCCTGTCAGCATTTTTATACGGTGCTACCCTGGGTGCAATGGTAGTAGCAACCTTACTTTTAATAATTCAAAGATTTTATAAAAATCTTTTAGGTGATGAAGGCTATCTTATGCATACTCTTCCAGTATCAACCAATAAAAATATTATGTCAAAGCTTATTAGTTCTACTATATGGTGTTGTTTTAGTATTATTATAGGTATTTTATCCATTATAATATTGTTTTCAACAAAGGATTTTTTGTTTAGTTTTTTCTCTGAATTTTCCAATTTAATGTCTGAATGTTTTTTAAGATTTAAATTTTGTATAATTTTAGTAATAATTGAAATTATTATTGCAACACTCTTACAATTTGCATCAAATATAATTCTTATTTATAGTTCCATATCCATAGGTCATCTACTTCCAAAAATGAAAGTTTTAGGATCATTCGCTGCATATTTGGCTTTAAATGTTGCCCTAAGCACAGTTGTATATTCTTTTATGAAAGTTTACTTTTTTATTCCTTATCTGCAAACTTTTTTTGACAATCTTGCACTTAATTCTCCTATCACTTTTTTTCATGTGGTAATGCTAATATTAATTGCTATTAATTTAATACAAATTATAATTTTTTACATTTTAACTCACTATATCTTGAAAAACAAATTAAATTTGGAATAATACCTAAATATTACAACAATTTCTTCGAATATTAACATATATTTCTATTATTAAGGAGGCTGCCTTTGTGAAAAATATTTTTAAAACCCTATTACCTTTTTATGCTAGTACATTATTATGCTTATTTTTATGTTTTAATATTTTTCTTACTTCAATCAGCCTTGTAACTTCAAAAAATAATATAAGTGAAAAAAAATACAGTATAGAAACAAATAAAAACAATTTTAATGATGATGGTGAAAGACTTCTATTAAATGCATTAAAATGCCTAAAAACACAATTAAGATTAATTATACACTAAGTATAATGAGGCTGCTGGTTAAAAATCAATTGAGCAGCCTTATTATACTTTATTTTACATTTACTACTATACCTTTAATTCTTGACATTGCTTCAATTGAATACCTTATTCCCTGTGCTCCAATTCCAGAAGCTTTAACTCCTAAAAACGGAAAATGATCAGGTCCTCTTTCTGTTTTATTGTTAATTTGAACAGTTCCTACTTCCAATTTTTCTGCAACTTCAAAGGCTTTATCTATATCCTGTGTAAACACTGCACTTTGAAGACCATATTCTGATTCATTAGCTATTTTTATCGCTTCATCCTTGTCTTTTACTCTTATTATTGGTAATACTGGTCCAAATGGTTCTTCCCATGCTATCTTCATATCATTTGTGACTTTATCAAATAATGTAGGATAAATTATATTTCCTTCCTTTCTGCCTCCATATAAAAGTTCAGCCCCTCGTTCTTCAGCATCCTGTATAAGACCATAAACAAATTCAGCACTGTTTTTATTTATAAGAGGTACTATATCACCATTTTCCTCTAATGGATTAACTACTTTTAACAGTTTCATTTTTTCCTTCAATTTTTCTGCTAAAATATCTGCAACACTTTCTACTACAAGAATTCTTTTTATTGCTGTACATCTTTGACCTGAATATGAAAAGGCACCTGCAATAATATTAGATGCTGTTATATCTAAATCCGCATCTTCTAAAACTATGGCTGCATCTTTTCCTCCCAGTTCCATAAGCAATGGAACTCCTTTTGTAAGTTCTGCAATTCTATATCCAACTTTGGTGCTTCCTGTAAAGTTAATAAAATCAATGTTTCTATGGGTTGTTACATAATCTCCAATTTCACTGCCACGACCTGTAATTGTATTGATTACTCCTTTAGGTACTCCAGCAGCTTCAAAAATTCTTGTCAAGTGAATTCCACATATACTTCCTTGTGTAGCTGGTTTAAAAACTACACTATTTCCTATTATTAATGCTGGTGCAATTTTTGAAGCTGCAAGATTTATAGGATAATTAAATGGAGATATGGCTAAAACAACTCCTAATGGTTCACGTTTTATTATTGAAATTTTATCCTTCTTATAACCTGGAAAAGCATCTCCACTTATGCTTTCTCCAACCATACTTCTCGCACTGCTTACTGTAAATCTTATAAAATCAGCTGTTCTTGATATTTCTGCAAGTGCTGATTTTTTATCTTTAGCAATTTCTCTTATCATTATATAAGCCATTTCTTCTGCATTTTTTTCTAATAATTCAGCTGCTTTATTTAAAATTTTTCCCCTCTCATCCATACTTAGCTTACGCCATTCTTTTTGAGCTGCTTTAGATGAATTTATTGCATAATCCACCTCTTCTTTACTCATTGCAGGAACTCTTCCTACTATAGAATTGTCAATTGGTGAATTTATATCAATATATTTACCACTATTTCCAGCAGTCCATTTTCCATTAACAAGATTATTATAGTTTAATTTATCATCTTTAGTGATTTCAAACATATTTTTCCTCTTTTCTTTGGCATTTTTTAATTATACTTTATGTATTGTATATTGTTATAAGGATATTGTCAATTTTATTCTTCTATTTTCTCTAAAGTTGCACTAAATAATTCATAATTTATATGTTCTCTTTTTATTCCAATTTCCTTAAGATATTTATATAAAGCCTTCATAAATCTAAATGGACCACAAAAATAGAATTCACCATCTTTAGGTACATTTTCTTCTAAATATTGTGCATTTATTCTTCCTTCTTTATGAAAATTGTGATTCTTTTTATCTTCTTCTGTTGGTCTTGTATATAATATAGTTATATGAACATTCTGCTTTTCATGCCCAAGTTTTCTTACTTCATATTCCAACGCATTATTGTTGCTATTCCGTGTACTATAAAAGAAAAATACTTCTCTATTTTTTTCTGATGCTGCATACGCCATTGTAAGCATTGGAGTTATTCCGATTCCTGCACCAATTAAAACAACTGGATTTTTGCTATCTTTTAACACAAAATTTCCCATAGGAGCTGTTATATATATAATGTCGCCCTCATTTAATTCATCACATAATTTTTTGCTTAAGTATCCATCTTCTTCTCTTTTTACACTTATTCTATAATAATACATCTGATAATCTGTTGATAGAGTATATTGTCTGGAAAGTGTAAACTCTCCATTTTTATCTTTTATTTTTACTCCTATAAACTGTCCTGGTAAATAATCAGGCAAAGAGCTTTTATCCAGATTTTCAACATAAAAAGACTTTACATTTTCATCTTCTTTTACAATTTTTTTTACCATAACTTCTTTAAATCCATGCCATTTATCTGCCATATTATATTCCTCCATTCAGTATGTCTTATACTTTTAGGTTGTGAAGTTCTTAGATTTTTATATGGTAAAATTCCTGTCTTCTTTGTGTTTTTTTTACTAATATTCCTTACATTTAAAATAGCATAAAAAATCTGATTCGCAGACTGTGTATTTCTGCTAATTTTAAAAGTTACCCATAAATTCTTTGCAGATATAATTTTCTATAGAAGAAAAAAAGCAGCATCCTAAAAATGCTGCTTTTTATATTACTTTAATATTTTTTCTATTAATGGATTATACTCAACCTCATTATCACTCATTACAAAAGCATTATAAAGCTGTTCTCTCCATTCATTAGACAGTTCACTATCATGATGAACATAACATATGGTTTGACCTGTCTTTATTCTATCTCCTCTTTTACAATTCAAAATAAGTCCAACACCATGATTTATACTATCTTCCTTTTTTACTCTGCCAGCTCCAAGATGCATTGCAAGAATTCCAAGCTTTTCTGAATGAATAACCTTAACATATCCATCCTTTTCTGCTTTAATTTCTGTAACATATTTTGAATGTGGCAAAAGAGAAGTATCTTCTATTGCTGAAATATTACCACCTTGTGCCTTTACCATATCTTTAAACTTATTCAATGCCTTTCCACTTTTTATTGCATCTAAAAGAAGTTTTCTTCCTTCTTCCTCATTATGTGCGATTTTTCCCTGTATAAGCATTATCTCTCCTGCCTGAAGACATAATTCTGTAAAATCCTTAGGTCCATTTCCTTTTAAAGTTTCTATGGCTTCAATTATTTCAAGAGAATTTCCTATGGCATTTCCAAGAGGCTGATTCATATCAGTTATCATAGCCATTGTATTTCTGCCCAAGTTATTTCCTATACTTATCATGGCAGAAGCAAGTTTTTCTGCATCTTCTACAGTATGCATAAAAGCTCCTTCACCATATTTTACATCTAATAAAATAGTATCAGAACCACAAGCCAACTTTTTAGACATTATAGATGATGCTATTAGTGGAATAGAGTTAACAGTTCCTGTTACATCTCTTAAGGCATATAATTTTTTATCTGCCGGAACCAGATCTCCACTTTGCCCTATTATAGAAATACCAATTTCCTTAACCTGTTTTTTAAACTGTTCTTCACTTAAATAACAGTTAAATCCCTCTATTGATTCTAATTTATCAAGAGTTCCTCCTGTGTGTCCAAGACCTCTTCCTGACATTTTTGCTAATTTCAAACCACAGGCTGCAACCATAGGTCCAAGGGCCATAGAGGTTTTATCTCCTACACCTCCAGTGGAATGTTTATCTGCCTTTATTCCAGGGATATCTGTCAAATCCAATACATCGCCACTTTCCATCATGGCTTTTGCAAGATATGCTGTTTCTTCTTCATTCATTCCATTTAAAACTATAGCCATCAGTAAAGAACTGCTTTGATAATCAGGTATTGTTTCATCAACAACTCCATCTATCCAAAATTGAATTTCTTCATTTAAAAGAACCTTTTTTTCTCTTTTTTTATTAATTATATCTATAATATTCATAATAACACCTCACTTCTGACTAAAAATAAATAACTTATAAAAAATAAATTTTAATATCCTGCTGTTTGTTCCCCTTTTAATAATCCAACTGCTCTGCTTGTTCCTATACGATCACAGCCTGCATTTAAAAACATTTCTAAATCTTCTAAGCTGCTTACTCCACCAGCTGCTTTTATTTTTACATTGCTGCCTATATGCTTTTTAAATAATTCTACATCTTCAATTGTTGCTCCACCTGTTCCAAATCCAGTAGATGTTTTTATATAATCTGCTTTAGCCTCTGTTACACATTTACACATTTCTATCTTTTCTTCTTCTGTCAAATAGCAAGTTTCAATAATTACTTTTAAAATTTTATCTCCAACTACTTCCTTTAATGATGCAATTTCAGATGTTATATTATTATATAATTTATTCTTTACATCAGTAATATTTATTACCATATCTATTTCATTTGCACCATCTTCAAGAGCTTTTTTAGTTTCAGCTATTTTTCCTTCAGTAGAGGAATATCCTAATGGAAATCCTACCACTGTACATATATTTAGATTTGGATATTGTTTATGTATTCTGCTTATATAACATGAAGGAATACATACACTAGCCGTATTATATTCCATTGCTTCATCACAAATTATTTTTATGTCTTCCCATGTTGCTATAGGTTTCAATAATGTATGATCTACATGACTTAAAATTTCTTTCTTATCCATATTACTCTTCCTCTCTTATTAATTATGTTGTTTATTCTAATAATATATTTATCATGTTTAACTGTCAACAAATAAAAAATAGAAAAGCACTTAAAATCCTGTAATCTATAACTAATAAAATATTGGATTAAGAATATTGTTATTTCAAAGCTTATTAATAAAAAAAGAGCTGTCACATAAAGATTAAACAACTCAAAATCCAGAAACTTAATTCTTAAAAATCAATACTAAACTTCGAAAATTGCAATCTTTATGGAACTGCTCTTGTATTTATATCCATAATACAGATACAAAGGGATTTATTTAATATTATGGAAATAAGCTTATTAATTTCTAATCCATGCTCCATCTGAACCTACTATATAACCATTTATAGTAGTATTAGCTGCCATTATTCCTGATTCATATAAATAATACCATTTACCACCAGTTAATATCCATCCTGTCTTCATTCTTCCATAAGAATCCATATAATACCATTGCTCATCTAAGTATTTCCATCCTTTTGCCAAACTTCCATCAGCATTGTAGTAATACCATATTCCATTAGTTTTTACCCATCTTCCATTACTATTACTGATGGTAGTACTACTTGA
The DNA here is from genome assembly GCA_964588775.1 of uncultured Clostridium sp. Taxonomy (GTDB): domain Bacteria; phylum Bacillota; class Clostridia; order Clostridiales; family Clostridiaceae; genus Clostridium. The sequence goes on along the minus strand of CAZPRO010000004.1, from coordinate 4,290 downwards.
TGGTACTGATACTGTTGTTTGTGCTGAACGTGTAACTGTTAATGTATATTCTTTAGTTGTGCCATTGTTTTTACTTACAACTATAGGAATAGAATTACTTCCAACATTTAAATTAACACAAGCTGTATAATTATTTCCTTGACTAACAGTTGTACCATTTATGGTTACTGTTCTATTAGTATCTGCTGGTATAGCTTTTATATTTATGGAGGAAGTTGAATTTCCTACTACGTTGCTATAATTTGTTGTACTGCTATTTAGTGCAATATTAACATTTTCAAGTGATAATGAAGATAAATTCATACTGCCGCCTACATTTACTTCTCCATCTTCATCATAATATACCTTGACTATATATTGGTCATAATCAGAACTGTCATATTCTTCATCTTCATCATATTCTTCATCATATACTCTGATTTTTATTGAATTTTGTTCTTCTTCATCTAAAGAAATTTCGTCTCCATTTTCATATTCATCACTATCATATATAAATCTTACATAATCGTCATCTACATCACTATCTACTATTAAATTTTCTGTTGTACATACTGCATAATATGTTTCACCTTCATCAGGTTCTTCATCCAATTCATCATCATAATCTTCATCTTTAAATATATCAATTGTCTTTCCATCTTCATCTTCAAATTTTATTTTTCCCAGTTTATCATTATCATCGTCATCATCATCTTCTTCATAATTAATCTTTAATGTATACTGATTATAATCTGAAGAAGAATAATCTTCATCATCATCATATTCATCTTCATATACTCTAATTTTTATTGAATTCAATCCATCATCTAAATCAATTTCATCCCCAACTTCATAATCATTATTATCAAGAAAAATTCTTACACAGTCTTCATCTGCCCCATCTATATCTATAGTAATTTTGTCTGTATCACTTTCCCCATAATATGTTGTACTAACTTCCAGGTCATCAAGTTCATCATCATAATCACTATCTGTATATAAATCAATTTCATTTCCGTCATCATCTTCCACTGTTATATCACTTAATTCATCTGCATCATCATTTGATGCATAAGCTGGAATTACAAATCCATTATTTCCTAGTACTTGTCCTCCAATAATTGTTCCTGTAGCTAATGCCAAAGCAATTATTTTTCTTATTTTTTTATTCATATACATTTCATCTCCCAAACATTATCTATCTTTCTATTATTAATTTAACATCATTACCTTAACATTAGCTTAACGGGTTATATCTTGTTTTAATAAACTTAAAGCAAAAAAAACTGTGGCACAAATATTAATTATACTGTATTTTAGTATTTTTATTTTAACAACAATATTACAGTAATAATTTTAATGACACAGCTTCTTTATTTATACAAAATTCAAATTCATAATTCATCCAATAATTCATTTAATATTTTTTTCAATTCTTCTGCATTCTCCTTTGACAAATTTATTTTTTCTTTCATCTGACATGGTATACAGGTAATCTTATCCTTTAATTCATATCCATCTTTAGTAAGTTCAACTATAACTACTCTGTCATCCTCTTCTGCCCTATGTCTCCTTATTAATTTATTTTTTTCCAGTTTTTTTAAGAGAGGAGTTAATGTACCAGAATCAAGATGAAGTCTTTCTCCAATTCTTTTTACACTACATTTTTCTTCTTCCCACAACACAAGCATTGCAATATATTGAGTATAGGTAAGATTAAATTTATCAAGGCAGGGCTTATACATTTTAATTATTTCTCTTGAAGCTGCATACAAGGAAAAACAAAGCTGATTATCTAATTTTATATCATCATACTTATCCATAAATAGTACTCTCTACTTTCTATTTTTTTAATGAACTTAGATAACTTACTGCTGAAAGTGCTGCTATATTGCCTTCACCTGCTGATTTAATGTACTGATATGGCTTTCCAACTATATCTCCAGCTGCAAAGCATCCAATTATATTAGTCTGCATTAATCTGTCTACTAATACATGGTTATCTTCAATCTTTATGCCTGGCACCAATTGTGATGGAGAAACACTATCCCTCAAGATAAAAAGTCCATCAGTTTCTATTTCATTTTCCTTTAATTTTAATTTTTCCACCAACTCTTTTCCAGTAATTTCTATTGGCGTATCCCTAATTACTTCTATTTTTGATTCCAATGATACTGGTTCATTATACATAGGTATATAATATACTTTTGATGCTATTGAAGCTATATATTCTGCTTCATGCTCATAATTTTTATTGTATGAAATTATGGTTACAATCTTATTTTTATATAAAGGTGCATCACAAGTAGCACAATATCCTACCCCTTTACCTAAATATTTTTCTTCTCCCGGAAAAAGTTTTTCATAACTTACTCCTGTTGCTAAAATTACTGTACTTGCTTCATAATTTTTTTCATTAGTCATTAATGTGAAATAATCACCCATAGAATAAACATTGTTTATTTTTTCTTCAGTTATTGAAATTTCCATTTCAGCTAAATGCTTGGAAAACTCTTCATATATTTCTTTGCCACTCTTATTATATAAGCCTAAATAATTATTAACCTTATGAGCCTTAAATAACTTTGATGAAAAATCATGACTTCCAAAAATAATAAAATTTTTCTTTCTAATTTTAGCATTAAGTGCCGCACTTAATCCTGCTGGACCACTGCCTATTATAGCTATATCATATCTCATACAGTTCCTCCATGTATATACTTTTTATATTATATTTATATTTAATAAAAGTTCTAAAATTCTTAATAATAAGAACTTTAGAACTTTACGAGTCCTTACTTAGATATATCCTTCTAATATACTCATTATTTCTGATTTTGGTTGGAAACCAACCATAGTTTCACTTATATTTCCATCTTTAAATATAATCATTGTTGGTACACTTGCTATTCTAAATTCATCAGCCAGCTTAGGACATTGATCGATATCTACTTTAATAACATTTATTTTTCCCTCTAATTCATGAGCTAATTCTTCTAATACTGGTCCTAGCATTTTACATGGTCCACACCATGTGGCAAAAAAATCAACTAAAGTAACTCCATCTTTAATTTCTTCTCTAAATTCTTCAGCATTTACTATTTTAGCCATAAAACAGCCTCCATTCAACTTTTAATATTTCTTATTTTTTACTGAACTTATACAAATATACATTTATATAGATAAAATTTATTAAAATCAAATTTTATTCAATATATTCTACTATAAATGATATTAGATGTCAATATTATTTATAGAAATCAACTTATAATAATATATGTATTATTCACAAAATACCATAATTAACTTTTTAATGCAGTTTGATATTTACCTATAAATGGTGCTGCTATCTTTCTTGGTAATAAAACCAATAATTTATTTTCAATACCTGGTATTATTATTTTTTTGCCTTTCATTAAACCTTTATATGCATACTCTGCAACCTGCTTTGGACTTCTTGATTTTGGATTATCAGCTTTTCCCTCATTTTTAGCAAAATTAGTTTTTGTTGCTCCAGGACAAAGGGTTGACACTACAATATTATATTTTTTTAATTCATAAGATATTGCTTCAGAAAAAGATAAAACATAGGCTTTAGTTGCATAATATACAGATGTATATGGACCTGGATGGTATCCTCCCGTAGAAGCTACATTAAGTATTTTCCCAAAATTTCTTTTTCTCATATCTCTAGCAAATAGCTTTGTAAGATAAGTAACTGTTTCTATGTTTAGTACCATCATACTACTATCTTTTTTTATATCTTCATTTAAAAATTCTCCAACATATCCAAAGCCAGCATTATTTACCAGAATATCTACTATAACATCTTTTTCCCTAATTTCATTATATAATTCTATTGCACTATTTTTCTCACTTAAATCCTTATGAAAAGCATATACATTTATATTATACTTATTAGTCAAATTATCTTTCATTTCATTTAATTTCAGCTTATTTCTGCCAGTAATAATAATATTATATTTATTCTTTGCAAATATATTAGTTAACTCATATCCAATTCCACTTGTAGCACCTGTTATTAATACATAATTTTTCATAACTCAATTTTTCTCCTTAATAATTCTATATTTACGAAATTTTAGGTTAATAATAGTATACTATTAACCTAAAGTCAATTACGAAATTATTATTTATTAAGCTTATATTATTAGAGTTTTTTATGAAATTTTTACCAACACAACATATGAATATTATATTTTTATACACAAAAAGGAGACAGTTATTTAACTGTCTCTTAAATTCACCTCGCAACGTCCTACTCTGCCACACAGTCACCCGTGCAGTACC
>CAZPRO010000003.1:57121-59634 GCA_964588775.1 uncultured Clostridium sp. | reverse complement strand
AAGAGTATTAGTTATTTTCTGTGTCAGTACAATTTCTTTTATGTATGGCTTCTGTTCCTGCTTCTACAGCAGTTTTATAATACCAGCATTTGTAATTAATTATTGAAAGAGTATTTTGAAGTTCTTCTATTTGAGCTTCAACAGTCTTTTTACGCTCAAGAAACATTTCGTATCTTTCATTAAGGGTAAGGTCTCCCATTGTACACCATTTACTGAACTGTTTAATATCTTTAATGGACATACCAGTAGATTTTAAACATTCAATAACCTGCAGCATGGATACGTCTGATTCAGAAAATACACGGATGCCGGATTTTCCACGTTCAATAAAGGGAAGAAGACCTTCCTTGTCATAATAACGTATAGTAGAGGCAGTTAAATTTAATTTTTCAGCAACTTCACCAATAGAATATCCCATAAAAATCCTCCTTTTTAATAGAAATATCATTTTTATAGAGAAAAGTCAAATAAAACCTTGACTTAAAGTTGACTTTAAGTGGTAAAGTATTATTTAAGAGATATTGTAAATTTGGAGGATAAAAAATGGAATTAATAGAACAAAAATATTTACATGGAGAAAGGGCATTATTTCAAAGCAATGATTTGGAAATTAAAGATTGTACCTTTGCAGATGGTGAATCTCCATTAAAAGAAAGTAAAAATTTAAAAATAAATAATAGTATTTTTAAATGGAAGTATCCATTATGGTACTGTGAAAATGTTGTTGTTAATGATTCCGTATTATTGGAAACAGCACGTTCAGGAATATGGTATACAAATAATATAAATATAAAGGACAGTGTAATTGAAGCACCAAAAACATTTAGGAGAGGAAAGGGAATAACCCTTGAAAATGTAAATATTCCTCTTGCACAGGAAACTCTTTGGAACTGTAAAGATATTAAATTAACAAAGGTTTCTGCCAGAGGTGATTATTTTGGAATGAATAGTGAAAATATTAACATAAAGGATTTTGAACTTACAGGAAATTATGCTTTTGATGGAGGCAGAAATATAGAGATACATAATGGAAAATTGTTATCTAAGGATGCCTTCTGGAATTGTGAAAATGTAACTGTTTATGATTCAAAGATTATTGGTGAATATTTAGGATGGAATTCTAAAAATTTAACTTTTGTAAATTGCACAATTGATAGCCTTCAGGGGTTGTGTTACATTAAAAATTTAAAGATGGTTAACTGCAAATTATTAAATACAACCCTAGCCTTTGAATATTCAACTGTAGATGCAGAAATAATGTCAAATATAGATAGTATAAAAAATCCTATAAGCGGCACAATCAAAGCTAAAGGAATTGATGAAATAATTCTTGAAGAACCTAATATTGATTTTAAAAAAGTACATATTGAATTACAGGAGAATAAATAAATGAAGTATAATTTTTCAAAAATGACCAATAGAATTAATACCTGTTCTTATAAATGGGATGTAAAAGAAAATGAACTGCCAATGTGGGTGGCTGATATGGATTTTGAAACTGCACCACCAATTGTGGAGGCTATAAAAAAACGGGCTGAACATGGAATTTTTGGATATAATACTGTACCAGATGAGTTTTTTAATGCAGTATCATCATGGTGGGAAGCCTATCATAATTTTAAAATAGAAAATTCATGGATGATGTTCTGCACAGGAGTTGTTCCAGCCATATCTTCCATAGTAAGAAAAGTAACTACAGCAGGTGAAAATGTGTTAATACAGTCACCTGTTTATAATATATTTTATAATTCAATACTTAATAATGGAAGGCATGTTTTATCAAGTGATTTAATCTATGATGGACATGAATATCACATTGATTTTGAAGATTTGGAAAGTAAGCTTGCCAATCCTCAGACAACATTAATGATATTATGTAATCCCCATAATCCCATAGGCAAGATATGGGATGCAGAAACTTTAGAAAAAATAGGTGAGTTGTGTTATAAGTATAATGTTATAGTTCTTTCAGATGAAATACACTGTGATTTAACTTCCCCAGAAAAGGAATATGTACCTTTTGCCAGTGTTTCTGAAATATGCAAAAATAACAGCATTACATGTATAGCACCAACTAAAACCTTTAATATTGCAGGTCTGCAGACATCCTGCATAGTTGTTCCAAATAGTAATTTACGTCATAAAGTTAACAGAGGAATTAATACTGATGAAGTTGCTGAGCCTAATAGTTTTGCAATAACAGCAGCTGTTGCAGCATTTACAGAAGGAAGGGAGTGGTTAAATCAGTTAAGAGAATATATTGAAGAAAATAAAAAAGTATTTAATGAATTTATTAAAGAAAAAATTCCTGAACTTTATGTAATACCATCAGAGGCAACATATCTTTTATGGATTGACTGTTCAAAGGTAAGTGATAATACAGATGAATTATGTGAATTTATTAGAGCTGAAACAGGATTATATATAACAGAAGGGTCGGAATATGGCTCAAATGGCAGAAAATTTGTAAGAGTAAATATAGCATGCCCAAGAGAAAGAATGTTAGATGGATT
>CAZPRO010000003.1:0-57021 GCA_964588775.1 uncultured Clostridium sp. | reverse complement strand
TACCATTAACAGGATATATTGTTTTAGGAACTGCAATATTATGTATATTATGCAGAATGGGTAAAAAATGTGATGATGTAATTGAAAATAACATGAATACAATAAAAGAAGTTAACACAAAAATACAAAATGTTTTTGATAGAACTAAAGATAACATTAATGAGCTTAATGCTGCTAATAGTAATATTAAATCAGGAATTGTATTAACTAATGAATCATCACAGCAGATGGTTGAAGCAGCTGAACAGATAACACTTAAAGCAGTAGAAGAAGTTTCTGTTGTATCACATATGAAACAGTTAATTGAAGAAGGAGCTAACCAGATTATTGATGTTAGTAATTCTAGTATTGAAATGCAGAAATTTATGAATAAAATAAATGATATAGTTTCAAAGGGATTTAGTAAAGTAAAAGCATTATCAAAAGAAGTTTCTGTTATTAATGGAAATTCTGAAAATGTAGTGAATTTAATTAAAGATTTGGAAAACAAAAATAGTGAAATTAAAAGTGTATTGGATACATTAAATGATATAACTGAACAGACTAATTTACTTGCATTGAATGCTTCCATTGAAGCTGCAAGAGCAGGAGAGCATGGCAAAGGTTTTGCAGTGGTAGCAGAAGAAGTTAGAAAACTTGCTGAAAATTCAATGAAGTTTACTAATGAAATAGAAAATATACTTGAAAAATTATCTGAAAGTACAAAAATAGTTTCAGATGGAATAGTAGAACAGCGTGAATCAATAAAAAAATGTACAATCCATACAGATACTGTAAATACACTATTTAATGAAATAAGTAATAATTCAGAAAGCTGTGTAGCTAAAGCAAATGGTGTTTCTGAAAAATCAGAAATATTAAAAAGAAAGCTTGAAGATACATCTGGCAGAATAATTATAGTTAGTGAAAAAGTAGAACATACAGCAGCTGCAATTGAGCAGATATCAGCAAGCCTTCAAAACTTAAAAGCTAATATGGATGAAGTATCTGAAAGTTATGACAATATAAATAAAATTTCAGGTAATTTAGATTTACTTATTCAAGCATAGAAAAGGGGCTGTCACCCCAAATTAGTATGGGTGACAGCCCTGTTTTTTTAGTTTAATAACAAGATATATGGAAATTTTAAGTTGAATAGATATTAAACAATAATAAGGACATTTAAATAATACTATAATGCTTTAATGCATTCATAATACCATCATCATCTACAGATGTAGTAACATAATCTGCATGTTCTTTCACAGACTCATTTGCATTTCCCATAGCAACACCTATTTTTGCAAACTGCAGCATAGAGATATCATTTCCTCCATCGCCAAAAGCCATACATTCATCCTGACTAAGATTAAAATAATCAAGAATCTTCTGAATGCCAACAGGCTTGCCTCCATTTTCAGGAATAACATCTACAAATAATGGATTCCAACGTACAGATTTACAGTAAGGCATATGCTTGAAAAATTCTTCTTCCTCATCCTCTGAAATATAAGGACACATCTGATATACTTTATTTTCATAAATTCTATTAGTAGTATCAACGGTAGGAAGATCATCAGTTGAACCAAGAAATTCCTGTAATTGATGAACTCGGTTATTTATCATATTAAGATAACTGTATTCTAGTTCGGCAAATAAACATGAAATATTTTTTTCTTTCATATAGGGAATAACAGAAGCAATAGAATTAACTGGAAGTGGCCAATCATATATCATTTCATCATTAACTAAACAGTATTGTCCGTTTAAAGCTACATATCCATCAAATTCAAAATTTAAAATATCTTTTATTGATTCTAAAGATATGGGAGGTCTTCCAGTAGCTATAAATATTTTTATATCTTTTTCTTTTAAGGCATGTAAAGCTGCACGAGTACTTTTAGGCATCTCATGAGTTTTGAAACTTAATAGTGTTCCATCAATATCAAAAAAAATGGCTTTTATCATTGATTTTATCTCCTAATAAATATATTTATAATTGTTTTTATTATAAGACATTTTTTTACTTAAGTATATTAAATATAATTATTTTTGTAAAAATTAATTAAAAACTTGACCTATTATGATATATATGTTACGTTGAAATCGGTTTAAAAGGAGGACAGGTTATATGCAACTTAATACTAAATAAATGATATAATTAAAATAGCAACATTAAATTTATGATTTTAAAGGAAGAATGAAAATGAAACTTGGAATTTTAGGAACAGGAATGATTGTTCAGGATTTATTAACTACAATAGATAAATTAAATATTGATTGTATAAGTATTTTTGGTACAGCAAGAAGCAAAGAAAAGACAATGGAATTATGTAAAAAATATAATATGGATGAATATTATTTTGATTATGACGAAATGCTTAAAAGTCACATTGATACAGTTTATGTGGCACTGCCTAATCATATTCATTATGAATTTGCAAAAAAAGCATTACTTAACAATAAGAATGTAATTATAGAAAAACCTATTACATCAAATTCTGAGGAATTAAAAGAATTGATTAAAATTGCTGATAAAAAGAATCTTATTATTCTTGAAGCTGTTAATATTCATTACCTGCCTTTATTTAAGGAAATAAAGAAGAAAATTAATCATATTGGCAGGCCTAAGATAATGACTCTTAATTACAGCCAGTATTCATCAAGGTATGACGCATTTAAACAGGGAAATATTCTTCCTGCATTTGATTATAAAAAATCAGGTGGAGCATTGATGGATCTTAATGTGTATAATATAAACTTTCTTGTGGGATTGTTTGGAAAACCAAAGAGTGTAAATTATTGTGCCAATATAGAAAAGAGAATTGACACCAGTGGAATACTTACAATGGACTATGGGAATTTTAAAGCTGTGGCTATTGGTGCAAAGGACTGCAAAGCTCCAGTTATGTCTGTTCTGCAGGGAGATGAAGGCAGCTTAAGAATTGATTCTCCTGTAAATTCCATGACACAATATGAATTTAGCAATAATAAAGGAAATATAGAAAAATTTGTTGTTGAAAATGTTCAGCACAGGCTTTATTATGAATTCATTGAATTTATAAGGATAATAAATGAGAAGGATATGAAAAAAGCAAAAGAAATGCTTGACATTAGTTTAACTGTAAGTGAAATAATGGAAACAGCAAGAAAGCAGCAGGGAATCATATTTGAAAATGAAGAATAATAAGCCTTCAGTTGGACATATTGGAAATGTTAGAAAAGGAAGTTTCCAATAAAAAATATTGACAAAGCATGGCATTTTGTTATAATTATAACAAGTAAAATTTCACAAGGGGATAAAAAATCATGAAAGAAGATATAAAAACAGTTATGCAAAAATTTTATAGCTTTTATTATTTTATGATCTGGGGCTTTTATTTTAGCGCTGGCTATTTCTTTTGCAGAAAACTGAATAAATCTTTTTTAATGAGTGCTTAATCAATGGTAAATAGTTATTTGAATTTTAATATATTAATATATTTTTTAGAGCTCATTAATAATAATGGGCTCTATTTTTTGTAATTTCAAACAATTAATGGTGCACAATTAATTGTTTAAAATAAATATTTTATTAAATATAAGAATTATGATGTATATAAAAATAGATATGGAGGAAAATAAAATGGTAATTATATTAAAAAAAGGTATAGAAAATGTGGAAATAGAAAAATTAAAAAATCAATTAAAAGCAAAAGGTGTTTCTGTAAGTGAAGTGCAGGGAGAAGAAGTTAAGATTCTTGGATTGGTAGGAGATACCAGCAAAATCGATCCTTTAAATATAGAAGCCAATGAAATAGTAGAAAGAGTTATGAAGGTGCAGGAACCTTTCAAAAAGGCAAACAGAAAGTTTCATCCGGACAACACAGTTATTGATGTTAATGGAGTTGAAATTGGTGGAAATAAATTGGCCATAATAGCAGGTCCATGTTCTGTAGAAACAGAAGAACAAATTGTAGGCATAGCAGAAGAAGTTAAAAAAATGGGGGCAAATTTCTTAAGAGGAGGAGCATTTAAACCAAGAACTTCACCTTATGCATTCCAGGGATTAAAATATGAAGGTCTTGAATTATTAAAAGAAGCAAGAAAAAAAACAGGATTACCAATAGTTACAGAACTTATGAGTCCTTATGATATAGAAAAATTTGTGGAAGATGTGGATGTTATTCAGATTGGTGCCAGAAATATGCAGAACTTTGATTTATTAAAAGAACTTGGAAAAACTAAAACTCCAATACTGCTAAAAAGAGGATTATCTGCTACAATAGAAGAGTGGTTAATGTCAGCAGAGTATATTATGGCAGGTGGAAATGAAAATGTAATTCTTTGTGAAAGAGGCATAAGAACATATGAAACTTACACAAGAAATACTTTAGATTTAAGTGCAATACCAGCAGTTAAAAAGTTAAGCCATTTACCAGTAATTGTAGATCCTAGCCATGCGACAGGAAAGTACTGGATGGTTGAGCCTTTAGCAAAAGCAGCAGTTGCAGTTGGAGCGGATGGTCTTATTATAGAAGTTCATAATGATCCTGAAAATGCATTATGTGATGGTGCACAATCAATTAAGCCTTCTAAATTTGAGAAGCTTGTTAATGAATTAAAACCTATTGCACAGGCTGTTGGCAGAGAAATTTAGTAAAATTAATCATAGAAGCAGTAAGTAATTTAAGGGGGGAACCATATGGAAAATTTAATAGTAAATTTAGGTGAAAGAAGCTATCCAATAATAATAAAAAAAGGATTAATGGATGATGCTGGTAAAGAAATTAAAAAGATATATAATGGAAAGAAAATATTTATCCTTACAGATGAAAATGTAAATTTGCATTATGGTCATAAAGTAAAAAGTGTTTTAGAAAATGAAGGATATGTAGTTAAGGTAATGGCTCTTAAGCCAGGTGAAAAAACAAAATCATTTAATACACTTCCTTCTATATATAATGAATTATTAGATTTTAAATTAACAAGAAGTGACCTTATAGTTACTCTTGGAGGAGGAGTTGTTGGAGATTTAGGTGGATTTGTTGCATCCACCTTCTTAAGGGGGGTAGCCTTTGTACAGATGCCTACCTCACTCCTAGCTCAGGTTGATAGTAGTGTGGGAGGAAAAGTTGCTGTAGATTTAGAAAGGGGAAAAAATTTAATAGGCAGTTTCTATCATCCTAAACTAGTGTTAATAGATCCTAATGTATTAAATACCTTAGAAGATAAATTTTTCAGAGATGGTATGGGAGAAGTAATAAAATATGGATGCATTAAAGATGAAGAATTTTTTGAATTTTTAAGAGCATTAAAGACTAAAGAAGAAGTTATGAACAATATTGATAAAATAATCCACAAATGCTGTTACATTAAAAAGTGTGTTGTGGAAAATGATGAAAAGGATACAGGAGAAAGAATGCTTTTAAATTTTGGACATACGTTAGGTCATGCTGTTGAAGCATACTATAATTATTCTACTTATTCCCATGGTGAATGTGTTGCAATAGGAATGTATGCCATAAGCAAAATTTCAGAAGCCAAAGGTTTAACTGACAGTGGTGTTTCTGAAAAGATTAAGGAAGTATTAATTCAATATGGACTGCCATATGAAGCAGAAGTGAAGGATTTTAATAAAATACTTGATATTATTGCATTAGATAAGAAAAATATTGATAATGCATTAAAGGTAGTATTACTTAGAAAAATAGGCCAATCATATTTGGAAAGAACAAGTGTAGAATTTTTTAAATAACAATAAAATGGGGGAAAATCAGTGTCAGATTATAAAGTATATCCAGGTAAATTAAAAGGAAATGTTAAAATACCGCCATCAAAGAGCATGGCACATAGAGCTGTTATATGTGCTGCCCTTGGAAATGGATTGAGCAGGGTAAGCAATATTGATTATTCAGATGATATTATAGCAACAATTGAAGCTATGAAAAGCCTTGGGGCAGAAATAACTAAAAAAGATGAATATCTTGAAGTCATAGGAATAAAATCGCCATCAAATAAATGTACTGACATAAATGAAGAAAGAGTAATTGACTGTAATGAATCTGGTTCTACTCTTAGATTTTTAGTGCCTATTGCAGCAACCTTTAAAGGAGTAAACAGATTTGTTGGAAGGGGAAATCTTGGCAAAAGGCCTCTTAATACATATTATAAAATATTTGATGAGCAGAACATTAAATATTCTTACAAAGAAGGAATACTAGATTTAGTTACTGAAGGTACCTTAAAATCTTCAGAATTTAAAGTTGAAGGAAATATAAGCTCACAGTTTATTACAGGGCTTTTGTTTGCACTGCCATTACTGCAGGGAGAATCAAAAATAACAATTACAACTGAAATGGAATCAAAGGGATATATTGATTTAACTTTAAGTGCAATGAAGGATTTTGGAATAGAAGTTATAAATAATGATTATAAAGAATTTATTATTAAAGGCAATCAGACTTATAAGAGCAGAGATTACAGAGTTGAAGGAGATTACTCACAGGCAGCATTTTTCTTATGTGCAGATGCATTAAATAATAATGTTGTAGTTAATGATTTAAAAATAGATTCACTTCAGGGAGATAAGGAAGTAATAGACATATTAGAAAGAATGGGAGTCAGCATTTCTAAAAAAGACAATGGAATTATAGGAAAAGCAGAAACTCCATTAAAGGCTACAGTAATAGATGGTTCACAATGCCCGGATATAATTCCTGTTGTATCACTTGCAGCTGCCTTATGTGAAGGATGCAGTACAGTAATAAATGCAGGAAGATTAAGAATTAAGGAATGTGACAGGCTGGCAGCAGTAACAAGCGAACTTAACAAGCTTGGTGCTAAAATCACTGAAAAAGAAGATGGACTTATAATTGAAGGTGTTAAATCTTTAAAAGGAAATGCTGAAGTATGGAGTCACAAAGACCACAGAATTGCCATGACTTTAGCCATAGCATCAACTGTATGTGAAGAACCTATAGTAATAAAAGATTATGAATGTGTATCAAAATCTTATCCACAGTTTTGGGATGATTTTGAAAATATAGGAGGAAAGTTTAATGAGTGGAATGTGGGGCAGTAGTTTAAAAATTTCCATATTTGGAGAATCCCATGGAGCAGCAATAGGAATTACAATAGATGGGCTTCCAAGTGGATTTGAAATTGACATGGAAGAAGTTCTTAAAGAGATGGCAAGGAGAGCACCAGGAAAGAGCAAGCTTTCAACAGCAAGAAAGGAAGCAGATAAGCCGGAAATATTAAGTGGATTTTTTCAAGGGAAAACTACAGGAACTCCCCTTTGTGCAATCATAAGAAATGGAGATCAGCATTCAAAGGATTATGGAAAGCTTAAAGATTTAATGCGTCCTGGTCATGGGGATTATCCTGGATTTATTAAATATAATGGATTTAATGATTACAGAGGCGGTGGACATTTTTCAGGAAGAATTACAGCACCTTTAGTTTTTGCAGGAGCTGTGTGTAAACAGATTCTGGCTGAAAAGGGAATAGTAATTGGAGCTCATATAAAAAATATAGGAAACATTGAAGATAAAAGTTTTGAAGAAATAGAATTATCTAAAGAAATGTTAAATGAATTTAAAGAATGGGAACTTCCTTTAATATTAAAGGATAAAGAAGAAGCCATGAGAGAGGAAGTTGCAAAAGCACGTGAAGATTTAGACTCAGTGGGGGGAAGTATTGAATGTGCAGTTTTAGGAATAGAGACAGGTCTTGGGGAGCCGTTCTTTGATTCGGTAGAATCACAAATTGCACATATGATGTTTTCTGTTCCTGCCATTAAAGGAATTGAATTTGGAAAAGGTTTTGAAATGACCAAACTTCGTGGTTCTCAGTGTAATGATGAATATTATTATGATAAAGATGGAACTGTAAAAACTTATACCAATAATAATGGCGGTATTACAGGAGGAATTACAAACGGAATGCCAATATTATTTAAAGTTGCAGTTAAGCCTACACCATCCATAGCTAAAAAACAGAGGACAATAGATGTAAAGAATAAGACTAATGAAAGTCTTGAAATAGTAGGAAGACATGATCCATGTATAGTTCAGAGGGCTGTGCCTGTAATTGAAGCAGCAGCAGCAATAGCAGTTTTAAATTTATACAGATAATAAGAGGAGGTCACCTAAGTGTCTGAGTTAGATGATTATAGAGACAATATAGATCAAATTGATAAGGAAATAACACGACTTTTTGAAGAAAGAATGAATTTAGTATTAAAGGTCGGCGAATATAAAAAAGCCCATAAAATTCCTGTATTAAATAAAGAAAGAGAAAAACAGGTTTTAGAGAAAAATGTAGGTTATCTTCAAAACAAAGATTATGGTGCTTCTCTGCAATCATTTTTCATTAATATGATAAATATTGCAAAGGATCTTGAACATAAAGAAATGAGCAGTGATAAAAACATTTTTTTAGAAAATCATATAAAAAGGCATGATACATCAGACTGCAGAGTAGGTTTCTTTGGAGCAGTGGGCTCCTTTACTGAAGAAGCAATGTTAAATCACTTTGGAGAAAAAAGTGAGGCTAAATCTTATAATGAATTTGAAGATGTTTTTGAAGCAGTTGAAAATGGAGAAGTTGATTATGGAGTTGTTCCTATAGAAAATTCATCTACAGGAGCCATTTCAAAGGTTTATGATCTTTTATATAAATATGATTTCTTTATTGTTGGAGAAGAATGTGTAAAAATAGAAGAACATTTAGTTGGAGTTGAAGGAACAAAAATAGAGGATATAAAAGAAGTTTATTCACACGAACAGCCAATTGCTCAAAGTAGTGAATTTTTAAAACAATATCCAGATTGGAAGCTTATACCGTTTCACAGTACTTCTGTAAGTGCAAAGCTTGTTAAAGATTTGAAAGATACAAGCAAAGCGGCAATTACAGGTACAAGAGCAGCACAGATATATGGATTGAATATTATAAAAAGAAGAATTAATGATAATAGTGAAAATACAACAAGGTTTATTATAATTTCAAAAAATCTTGAATCAGATAGTAAATGCAATAAAATAAGTGTGGTTTTTTCCATGGAACATAAAGCAGGTGCTTTGTATGATTTAGTAAGACACTTTGCAGAAAACTCTATTAATATGGTAAAAATAGAATCTAGGCCTATGGAAAGGGGCGTATGGAAATATTTCTTGTATATTGATTTTGAGGGAAATCTTTCTCAAAGTAAAGTTCAGACAGCACTGCGTCTCATAAAGGAAAAAAGCTCATATTTTAAGCTTCTTGGAGGATATTATTCAGAAAAATAATTTTTGGGAGTGTTAGGTATGGAATTTTATGGTTTGCTTGGTGAAAAGCTTGGTCATAGTGTATCACCAGAAATTCATCATAAAGTATTTGAAATTTTAAATATGGAAGGTGCATATAAAAAATTTGAAGTTGATAAAGAAAATCTTAACAAAGTAGCAGATTCCATAAGAACATTAAAAATTAAAGGTATGAATGTTACTATCCCTTACAAGCAGGATATTATGCCATATCTTGATTATGTATCAGATGAAGCTAAAAAGATTAATGCTGTAAACACAATATTATTAAAAGATAATAAACTTTATGGATATAATAGTGATTATTATGGATTTGGCACAATCTTAGATAGAAATGGTGTAAACTTAAAAAATAAGGTGGCAATGGTTCTTGGAACAGGAGGAGCATCTAAAGCAGTAGTTACATATTTGCTTGACCATGAAGTCTGTAATGTATACCTTGTATCAAGAAAAAAGACGGATATAAAATCTTATGAAGATGACAGAGTTAAATATGTAACCTATGAAGAAATAAAACATATAGAAGGAGATGTTCTTGTAAATGCCACACCTGTTGGAATGTATCCAAAGGTTCAAGACAGCCCTGTTGACGAAGAAGTAATAAAGAATTTTCATGTACTTGTTGATATAATTTATAATCCAAGAAAAACCAAGTTTCTTCAAATAGGAGAATCTTTGAATAAAAAAATATGTGGTGGCCTTGAAATGCTTGTAGGACAGGCGATAAAATCAGAAGAAATATGGCAGGATATGAAAATAGACAGCAGTGTATTTGAAGCAGTGTACAGCTATATAGAAACAAAATTATAATAGAAAATTAACAGGGGAAGGGGTACTAAAAGTATTATAAATACTGAGTACTGTTGATGAGTAAAATGAAAAATATAGTATTAATTGGAATGCCTGGATGTGGAAAAACTACTTTAGGAAAAATAATAAGTAAAGAATTAAAAATTAATTTTTATGATGCGGATTATTATATAGAAGAAAAGTGTAATAAGAAAATTAGTGAGCTTTTTGAAAAAGGCGAGGATTATTTTAGAGATGTGGAAAGCAGAGCATGTATTGAACTGGCAGAAAAAGAAAATGTAATAATATCTACTGGTGGTGGAGTAATAAAAAGAGAAGAAAACATAAAAAATTTAAAAAAGACAGGTATTATTATTTTTATAGATAGACCAGTAAGAAATATTATTGGTGATGTAGATATATCAAAAAGACCATTATTAAAAGATGGCAAGGATAAGGTTCTTAAATTATATGAGGAAAGATATGAATTATATAAAAAGGCAGCAGATAAAATTGTGGTCAATGATTGTGATTTATATACTTTAAGGGATAAAATAATTAAAATTTATAGAGAAGAAAAATAGAAGCAGATGCTGAAAGAAGGAATAAGTTATGAAGATAATGGTAATTAACGGACCAAACTTAAATATGGTGGGAGTGAGAGAAAAAGGCATATATGGAGTTAAAGCTTTTGAAGATATCTGCAAATTTATTGAAGAGGAAGGAAAAAAGAGAGGCCATGAACTTACTTTATTTCAAAGCAACTGTGAAGGCGAAATAATAGATGAGCTTCAAAGGGCATATTATGAAAAATATGATGGAATTATAATTAATCCAGGAGCCTACACTCATTATAGCTATGCAATACATGATGCCATAAAAGGACTATCTATACCAACAGTAGAAGTTCATTTATCTAATATTCATACAAGAGAAGAATTTAGACATAAATCTGTAACTGCACCAGCATGTATAGGTCAAATGTGTGGTTTTGGGGAAAATGGATATATTCTTGCAATGAATGCACTTGAGATGTACATAAAATAATGGAAGAAACACATGACTATTTATTTAAAGGGCGGTGTAAAAATGAAAATAGTAGTGGTAGGATTAGGTGTAATTGGGGGATCCTTTATTATGGCCTTAAAGGATGCTGGATATGATGATGTTTATGGAATTGATATAAATGAGGAAACCTTGGAGAAAGCCCAAAAAATGGGGCTTATTAAAGAGGGATATACTGATGGGAGCAGGGTTTTAAAGGATGCAGATTTAATTATAATTTCCTTATATCCAAGGCTTGTTAAGAATTTTATTCTTATAAACAAGGATAATTTTAAAGATGGAGCAATAATTACAGATGCTACAGGCATAAAAAAATTCTTTATTGATGATATACTGGAAATAATACCAGATAATATTGATTTTGTTTTTGGACATCCCATGGCAGGACGTGAAAAGAAGGGAATTGATTTTGCATCAAGTGAAGTTTTTAAGGGAGCAAATTATATAATTACACCAGTTAAAAGAAATAAAGCAGAAAATATTGAATTTATTGAAAAATTGGCATTTAAAATTGGTTTTAAAAGAGTAAAAAAAATAACTCCTGAATATCATGATGAAATGATAGGCTTTGTAAGCCAGCTGCCTCATGCAATTGCTGTAAGTCTTATAAATAGTGATATTGAAGGTCGTGAAACAGGCAGTTTTATAGGTGATAGTTACAGAGATTTGACAAGAATAGCAAATATAAATGAAGATTTATGGTCAGAATTATTTCTTGAAAATAAAAAAAATTTATTAAACAGTATTGAAAATTTTGAGAATGAATTGGATAAAGTAAAAAATGCTATAAAATGTAATGATACTAAAAAATTAAAGGAATTATTTATAAAATCAACAAAGAGAAGGGAAAAGTTGTAGTTATTGTGTTAATTAGAAAAAATATTTTATATTATTTCAAAATAGTATATAATGTAAGTAGTTAAGTTATATTGTTACATGAAAAAAATAATATTTGTAAGGGGATGAGAATATATTATGACCAAATATGAGGAAATTGCCAAAAAAATTAGAAAAGATATAGTAAATGGAAAATACAAGGTGAACCAGCAGCTTCCATTAGAAAAGGATATGTGTAATAAGTATGGTGTCAGCAGAATAACAATAAAAAAGGCTGTTGATGAACTTGTTAATGATGGATTGGTAGTAAAGAGAAGGGGAGCAGGAACCTTTGTTAAAGATGTAGATTCAGGAGAAGCCAAGGAATTAAGTATGTCTAGACAGTTTACTGGTTTTTCAGCAAGTCATAAAGATGGAAAAATAAGTTCAAAAATATCAAAATTTGAAGTCATTAATGCAACTGGAGAAATTGCAGAAAAATTAAGAATTACTGAAGAAGATTTTGTTTATCATATAATAAGAACAAGATATAGTGATGGAGAACCAATGGTTGTTGAATATACATATATGCCTATATCTTTGATTCCTGGAATAAAAAATGAAATTTTACAAAAATCAATATATGAATATATTGAAGGAACTTTAAAACTAAAAATAAAAAGTGCTCACAGAACAATAAGAGCAGCAAGACCAAATGAAATAGATAGGGAATGTCTTGAAATTGATGAGTCTTATCCTGTTTTAACAGTAGATCAGATTGGTTTTTTAGATAATGGTAAACCTTTTGAATATTCAAGTTCACATCATAAATTTGATACAATTGAGTTTAAAACTGTAAGTATTAAATAAAAAGCTGTATAAAAAATTTATGAATTGTGTTAATAAGTATATTTAGAATTCAGTTATAAATTTTACATTTTTAATATTAAAAGCTGAAGATGTTTTTAAATAGGCTGTTCATTAATAAATTGTACCATAGTAAGGTGGTAAATTTTAATGAATACTATTTAAGGCAGCTTCAGCTTAAATATTCTAAACTTAAAGTATTGTTAAAAGTTTAATCCATATGCATTTTTAATGAGTTTAATTTAATAAAGTTATTTATTATTATATAATAAAATGAGACATAATAGAATAAATAATATTAAATAATTAAAAGGAAGATTTAAATGGAATTTTATGAAATGATAGAAGAACTAAAAGAATCTTTATTAAATGAGAAATTAGTTATTTTTGTTGGTGCAGGAATTTCTAAAAATTCAGGTGTGCCTACCTGGGGGCAGATGGTAAGAATATTCGCAGAAAAAATAGGTTATCCTAGTCATAGGCTCACAACAGATGAATATATAAAGATTCCTCAATATTTTTATGGTATTGATAAATCAGAAAATCACAAAGACTATTATGATACCTTATACAAATCCATTAATTTGAATTGTAAACCCAATATAATAAATTATCTTATAAATGAAATTCATCCTAAGCACATAGTAACAACTAATTATGACAAGCTTATGGATAATGTGGCTCATGATTATGAAATTATTACAAAAGAGAAAGATTTACTCAAGGTTAAGAAAAATAATTATCTTATAAAAATGCATGGTGATATGGATGATATACAGGGGATTGTCTTTAAAGAGGATGATTATCTTCAATATTCAGAAACCCACAGGCTTATGGAGATATTTCTCAAATCACTTCTTATAGATCATGTGTTTCTATTTACAGGTTATTCATTAAATGATTACAATTTAAATACATTTACAAGCTGGATTGATTTTATTGCCCAGGAAATGAACGTTAAGGAATCCATGCATAAAAATTTCTTTTTATCAAGCAGTGTTCAGGCAGGAAAGGATTATTTGAAAAAATATTATGAAAACAAAGGACTTCATGTTATAAATATGTTTAATTTACCTGATGAAGTTGAAAGAAGAATTAAAAGTATAAATTTACAGGATGATTTAGGCAGAAGAACCTATGCTGTTCTTGAACTTTTAAAGAGATAATTTATATGAAATTATAAACTATATTTAGGGGAAGAGGGATAAAATTGAAAAGCAATAAGCAGTGGTTTATAAAAGGAATTCATCATGGAATGCCAATTGCTTTGGGATATTTTGTGGTTTCCTTTACTTTAGGAATTGCAGCAAAAAAATGTGGAATGACAGCATTTCAGGCTGGTTTTATGTCATTAACCAATAGTACATCAGCAGGGGAATTTGCAGCCCTTGATGTTATAAAAAGTAATGCACCTTATTTAGAAATGGCATTTATTCAGCTCATTATAAATATACGTTATATGCTTATGTCATGTGCCTTATCGCAGAAACTTGAACCTAATACTTCATTAATTCATAGAGCATTTCTTGCATTTGATATTACAGATGAGATTTTTGGCATTTCAATTGGTGTAGAGGGAAGATTAAATCCTTATTACAGTTATGGAGCAATGGCTGTGGCATTACCAGGATGGACTATAGGCACTTATTTAGGAGTATTAACTGGAGCAGTGCTGTCTCAAAGAATATTAAGTGCAGTAAGTATTGCACTTTATGGAATGTTTATAGCAATAGTGGTTCCGCCAGCAAAGAAAAATAAGATGGTTGCAAGAATAATTGCAGGAGCAATGGTGTGTAGTTTCATATTTACATATGCTCCTTATGTAAATAATATTTCATCAGGTTTTAGAATTATTATTTTAACAGTCATAATATCACTTATTGCAGCTGTTTTATATCCAGTAAAGGATTCTGAAGGAGGAAGTACAGATGAAAAATAATATTTATATATACATTATTGTAATGGCAGTGGTTACATATGCAATAAGGGCACTGCCTCTTACATTAATAAGAAAAGAAATAAAAAATGAAACAATTAAATCATTTTTATATTATGTTCCTTTTGTAACATTATCAGTTATGACATTTCCTGCAATATTAAGTTCTACTTCTAATATATATTCTGCTTTATGTGGTTTTATGGTTGCAGTTATACTGGCCTATGCTGAACAGGGATTATTTAAAGTTGCAGGAGGAGCTTGCATTACTGTATTTCTTTTAGAACTTCTTATATAGATGATTAATCATAATTTGTAGGTTAGTGGTAAATCGCCAAAAAGAAAAGACATGCAACTAAAATTTAAATTTCATTGCATGTCTATTCTTTTCTGGTTTTACCCTATAACCAAATTCACAACAAATAGTGAAGCAGTTCTTTTATATATGCTTTGAAAGTTCATTTAAGTATATAACAATATGTTCAAGTTCATTTAAAGAAGAGGCAATTTCTTCAGCTGCTGCTGATTGATTTTGTGATACATTGGTAATAGTAGATAAACCTGCATTTATATTTTCTATACCATCAGATATATCTGAAATGATTTTTCCTATCTTTTCAATTGAGTCCTTAGATGTATCAGAGAGCTTTTTGATTTCTTCAGCTACCACAGAAAATCCACGACCATATTCTCCTGCTCTTGCAGCCTCAATTGATGCATTTAGACCAAGGAGATTAGTTTGTGATGATATATTTTGAATTATATTTATAACTTCACGTGTATTTTTAGCCTTTTCAGTAGTTTTATGAGTTAAGTCCAAAAGTTTAGAATTCATTGTTCCAAGATCTTGAACACCTGCTGCTACATTTTGCATTCCACAATTTATTTGTGACATGGAACCTGATAATTGATCAACAATATTTAATAATTTATGCTTGTTTTCAAGGGCAATTGTTATCATAAACAAGCCGATAACTTTACCATCTTCTTTTAATGGATATACATGACAATCACAATCGTATTGACATATACCTTTTGGTACTGGAACAGTAAATTTTTGTCCATTTAATCCTTTCTTCATTGCATCATTTAATGGATCATTTGCTTTAAATGGAAGTGTATAATCTTTAGCTTGTTTTACATAAATGTATTTTTTAGTATCTGTTATAGCAACAGCTTCTGTTTCATTAAATAAATCATCTAAAAATGGAATAAAATTATATACCATATTAAATTGCTCTTTATCAAAATTTCCGTTAATCATAAAAAAACTCCTTTTTGCTGTCTAAGTAATTCATTTTTGGGATTATATATTAATAATAACATATTTTAAAAAAAGTATAGTTTTACTTTTAATAGTCAATTTTAATATAGGAATAATAACTTTATTTGTGTAGAAAAATAATATAAAAAATAGGTGATAATACAAATGAAAATAGGAAACATTCAAGTAACAATAATAGATATGGTAACTTTTTGTGGAATGATGGTAACTTTATTTACAAGCATATTAAATCTTTTTCAAAACAGAAAAAGTATGTATATAAATAATATAATAAAATGCAGATTGGAGTCTATTAATGAACTAAAAAAATATGTATGTTCTTTAAAGGAGTTAAGCAGTATAATTAATCTTAAAATAATATGCAGGAAAAAAGATAAAGTAGTTTTTAGAAAAGAATTAGAAAAATGCATAGCAGGTATAGAATTATATTTAAATCCTTCAAGGAAATTGGATAGAAAAATAATACTATATTGCAGAAATATAAAAATTCATATATACAATTATATGAATATGAACTATTTAAAAAATGAAATGATTAAAAATCATAATGAAAAAATTCTAGAAAATTTTAAAGAAGCTGTTAAAAATATAAATGACATATACTTTTTTTATGATTTAATAAAAGCAGCTGGAAAGAGTTGTAATTTGGATGAAGGTAAAGAACAGGTATATCATATTTTTAATAAAGTTTATCATAATGAAGAAATTATAATTAAGGTATTGTCCAATTATGATCAGATAATGCAGACATATGAAAACAGCATTGAAAGTATGGTAAGTGAGCTGGACTATTTAATTTATTTATATGTGGAGCTTAAGTGGATAAGATGTAAAAAAGAAATGAAAATGTGGCCCTTCAATAAATACAGAGAAACCAAGGAAATAGAAAAATTATTAGAATAAATGGTTTAATATATATACATTTTGTAAAAAAACCTAAAAATCTTAACATAACTAAAGTTTGTATTACATTATAAACATGGTAAAATATATAGAGTAAACATATAAGACAGTATTAATATAATGAAATGGAGATTATATATGAGTGATTTAAGAGACTTAAAAATGTTAACTAAAGAAAAGGAAAAAGAAGACATGGAAAATTTGAAAAATACTATATTAGATAGATTAAAAAGTATAAAGAGAGATGGGATAGATGAACTTATTGATTATCTTGTAAACAGGACAGATTATTTTACAGCACCAGCATCCACAAAATTTCACTCTAATTTTGAAGGAGGTCTTGCATTTCATTCACATAATGTGGTGGAATTATTGGCTCAAAAGAACAAACAGTACAAATTAGGTTTAAGTGATGAAACCATATATTTAACAGGTTATATGCATGATTTGTGTAAATGTAATATGTATGAGAAAACAATGAGATTGAAGAAAGATGAAATGACAGGAAAATGGATAGGATATGCATCCTATGAGATAAATGAAAAAATTCCTTTAGGTCATGGTGAAAAAAGTGTGATTTTACTTCAACAGTTTGTTAAGCTTACTCTTGAAGAATGTTTAATGATAAGATGGCATATGGGAGCTTATGTGCCAAAAGATGAATATCGTGATTACAATAAAGCAATAGAAATGTATAAAACAGTTCTTGCTTTCAGCAATAGTGATGCAGAAGCTTCTCATATGTTAGAAGAAGTTCGTGAACCAGAATTATATTCCATTGAAGAGTATAACAGGTTTGTTAGAGAAAAAGCATTAAGAAATAAGTAATAAGTAATAAGTAATATTAATTAGTACAGCATCAGTTCATAATTTAGAAACTGTAGGACATATTTTTTATTTTGAAATATTAATTTTGTATATAGTTAAGCAGGAAGTTTTAGTTTTGCAGTATAGATGAAAAAAGGAGAAACACTATGAGAAATAAAAAGTTAACAGCAGTTATATTGTGTGTATTTGCAGCAATATGTTTATTATTAAAAACAGTGCAAATATATGATGCTATGAAGATAAAAGGTACAATAAAAGAATCTAAAAAAGTACAGACTTTAAAAACAGGAATAAATTTATATGAAAAACTGCCGGAGCTATTATTAAAAGATAAAAATGATAGTACAGTAAATCTAAATGATAAAAAGGATAGAAATTTAATTATTACTTTTTGGAATAGTTCTTCCTATGATTCATGTGAGCAGGTGAGGGCTTTTTATGTGCTTAGAGAAACTTTTAAAAAGTATGAAAATACAGAATGTATAATTATAAATAATATGGGGAATGATGAAAATAAAGAAAAAGAATTACAGTTTTTGAAAGACAAGGGAATTGAATTTGAAACCTTATTTGATTATAATTCATCTGTATATAATGAGTTAAATTTGAAAGTTATGCCTTCTACAATTGTTGTTAATAAAGATGGCATTATTATAAAAAAACATGAAGGCATAATTTATGATCCAGGTATTCTTGAAGCTTATATAGAATCATCAATATATGGGAAAAACAAAGCAACAGAGGATTTTATTCTTAACAGACTCCTTGATAATAAAGGTGGAATTAAAGCCCAATATGGTCAAGGACAAGAAAATATTTTAAGTGAATCTGAGGGGCTTATGCTTGAGTATGGTGTTCTAAATAATAATGAACAGATTTTTACAAACACCTTAAATTATATAAATAATAATATGAGAAATGATGAACTTGTTACATGGCAGATACAAAATGGTGAAAAGAGCAGGGTAAATGCAGCCATTGATGACCTTAGAATATATGGTGCAATGAAAGATGGATATAGTAAGTTCGAAATGAAAGAAAAAGACTTAAAAGCATATAGAAAGGCCATTTACAAATATAATACAGACCATGGAAAATTAATAGATTTTTATGATTTTCAAAGCAATGAAAAAGCCAGCAGATTTACTTTATGCTATGGAGATTTTCGTGTTATAAAAAGCCTTGCAGAAGATGACATAAGATTTTATAAAGTTTATAAAAATGCCATGGATATAGTTGCTAAAGGATACATAAATGATAATTTTCCATTGTATTACAGCTATTTTGATTATAATACAAATACATATGCTAAAGATGAATTGAATACAGCCGAGGCAATGGTAACTCTCCTTCATTTGGCAGAAGCTGATGAAATAAAAGAAGAAAGTATAAAATGGCTTAAAGAAAAAATAAAGAATGAAGGTATATTAGGCCGATACACTGTAGATGGAGAAGTTGTTCATGGTTATGAATATGAGTCAACAGCATCTTACGCAATTGCAGCTATGATTGGGAATGAAATAAATGATTTTGAATTAGTTGATTTGGCAGTGGAAAAAATGGAAAAAATGAGAATTGATAATACAGCCAGTGAGTTTAATGGAGCATTTGGAAATACTGATGGAAGCGGAATATATTCTTTTGATCAGTGTATGCCTCTTGTAGCATATTGTCAGTTAAAAAAATCACAATAAAGAATTATTTTTAAAGCTTAATAATTTCTTAAGGAAATATAATAAAAAATTAATATAAATTAATTTGAAGAGGAGCCACATTAGCAGTAATATATAAACAAGAGGAAAATATTGAATAGTAATTGGGGGGATAATAATGAAAAGGTTGGTTTTATTTTTTGCAGGTGTATTAATTTCTATGTCTTCATTCTGCTGTTATAGAGCATCAGACCAGCTTGTTACAGAAGTTAAAAGCAAAGGATTTTATGAAGTTGATTTTTTATCTTCGTCAAAGGTTACTAAACATTCAATGGAAATAAAGGAAAATGAAAATGTTAATTTTACTCTTGAAAAACAATGTGGCAAAATTATAGTTAAAGTGCTGGATAGTGAAGGAAAACTTGTTTATAAAGGAAGCAAGGATAAGATTCAAAATAAAACATTTGAAATTTTAAAAGCAGGCGTATATGATGTAATAATAGAAACAAAAAATGCAACGGGAAAAGTGTTTTTTAGAACAATTTAAAGAAGTTTATAATAATTAAGAGGCTGTGCATAACAATTGAATTTTAGCATATTTAGTTTACTTTTAATGAGTAAACTAAATACTCTAAATTCAATGTTTAATGTGGCAGCCTTTTATTTTTAGTATTTAATTAGACTGAAAAGCCTCTATTTTTTTTATGGTTTCTTCATAAAGAGTATTAACAGCATCAAAATTCATGGCAGAAATATAATAGGATTCCAAACTGTCATGAAGGCTGTGAGCTTTGATTATATAAGATAATCCACGATTGACAAGTAAAGTAAACAAGGATTTGTTTAAATCTATATCAGGTTTATGGTTTGATAATTTTGATTTATCACAGTAGTCTTCCATATTATATTCAATTCCATCATAATTCAAATTGCTTATTTCATTAGTAGTAAATACTCCACAAGATAATTGAGGAATTATAATATTTTCCAATCTTTCGGGAATAAAAGGATCATGAAGATATTCAACAAAATATCCATTGCTTTCCATAAATTCGCCCAAAGATTTTAGGAGAAAGGTTTTGCCAAGACCAGGACCGCCTTTTAATATATATAAATTTTCTAAATCAGAAGACAAATTTTTATTATAGCTTATGATACCATTGGGAGTAAAAGCCGTGCCAAACATATGACGTTGTTTACCTAATCTCTTTAATGGAATTGCTGAAATTTTAGATTTTAATTCACTTAAAATGGAAAATAGGCTATAACTGTTTAAAGCATGACTATTTAAACTGCTCCAGTCATCATGAATAAATTTTGCAGAACCTAAAAACCTATATGCTCTTTTAAAATTTCTGCTTATTTCTTTGTTTAATTTTAATATCTGTAGTTTGTTTTTATAAAGCATATCTGTATTAAGTGCAGTTCCTAAATTTAATATTTCATCTACAGCACCTGGATTTATGGGGTCTACAATATGAGGAGAAGTTCCATCTAAAACAGCAACATTAAGTTCCTTTATTACAACTCCGTCAAGGGACTCATTGTCTGATGAACAATGGTGATATTCTATTGAATATCCTAAGCTGCCAAAGTGAGCACCAATTTTTTTCATAAATGAGGATTTTCCAGTACCAGGACCACCTTTTAAGCATATTATTCTTCTTGAATCTTCCTGAGTTAAAATATATCTGTAAAAGGAATAAAAGCCTTTTGATGTATTTCCGCCAGGAAATAGATGCCTTTCTTTATAATTGGTCATAATTAAACTCCTAATAATTTTTAAAATCCTAATTAGTATAAGTATATGCAGTAAATGCTTTTTTTGATTATAAGTTTTAATAGTATTTGTTTTGGATTTTATGTATAAAGATTAAGGCAGTATTTAATTATGACTAAGAAATATCTGCTCTTTCTAAAATTTAATGTGTTTTTAGGCGGAGCAGATATTTTTTAATCAGCATGTTGACTTTGTCATTAAATTAAGCATTGTGCAGACAACTTCATTGGCAGTACAGTTAGCCCGTCTTTTATTGTTCTGATAATCTTCAGAAGCATTATTATCTGCATAATTGGAAATGCCTTTTATACTTACAAATGGAATTTTGGCAATGCAGCATAATTCACCTAAAACACCACTTTCATTGTCTATAAACTGAGCATTATAGTTTTGAGAAATGGATTCAGATAAAATATTATCAGCTACAAATTGATCTCCTGATGCAAACAGTCCGTCATTATAATTGATATTTCTTAAATGACTTGAGATTTCTGCCAGTTTAATTAATTTATCACTACTTGAATAATGTGCTATATTTAATCCTGGAATTAAGGGAGAAGGATAACCAAGAGCGGAAAAATCAACATCAAATTGAGTAGTGCTTGTAGAAATAGCCACATTATTAATATTAGCATTATTGCTGCAATTTCTTATGGCACCACAATTTCCAAGGCAAATTAATGTATTTATAGGACAAATTGAGCAAACATGCCCAAAACATGAACCTATATTAGCTTTTCCATATCCTGTTCCGCAAACCAGAATATTTTTATTATTAAAAACACACTGCTTTATGATAGCTTGATGGAACATAGAGCTTTTTATTATTTTCACATTGTTTAATAAGGGCTGAGCATCATTTATATTTCCAGCAAATATATTTATCATAGTTCATCACGCTCTTTTCTTAGTTATATTTTTATGTCATGGCAATTATAGTCCATTATATTCAAAGATATTTTATGTTGTGATAAATAGAAATTAAAATATAGGAACAGTAAAGTAAAAGCAGTTAAATTTATGGAAAAAAAACTATAGGTTTTATTAAATGCTGTAAATAAGATATAATTAATTTGTTAAATTACATAGTTAGCACTATATATGTAAGAGGTTAATTATCTGTTGCAGACTGCTAGCTAAAAAGGAGAGGTGTGAAATGTCAATTTTAGTATGTGGTGGAGCTGGATATATAGGTTCTCATACAGTATACAAATTAATTAAACAGGGAAAAGATGTTGTTATAGTAGACAACCTGCAGAGCGGACACATGGAAGCAGTTCATCCAGAGGCTAAGTTTTATAAGGGTGATATAAGAGATGCAGAATTTTTGGACAAAGTATTTAATGAAAACAGTATAGAAGCTGTTATTCATTTTGCTGCCAATTCCCTTGTTGGAGAAAGTGTAGAGAAACCATTGCTTTATTTTAACAACAATGTTTATGGAATGCAGATTCTTCTTGAAAGCATGATTAAGCATAATATTAAGAACATAGTATTTTCATCTACAGCTGCAGTTTATGGTGAACCTGAAAGAGTGCCTATTTTAGAAGATGATGATACAAATCCAACAAATCCTTATGGAGAAACAAAGCTTACAATGGAAAAGATGATGAAATGGTGTAATAAGGCTTATGGAATTGACTATGTAGCACTAAGATACTTTAATGCTGCTGGTTCGTTAGGAGATGGAACAATAGGAGAAGATCATAATCCGGAAACTCACTTGATTCCCCTTATACTTCAGGTACCATTAAAAAAACGTGAAGCAATAACTGTATTTGGAACAGATTATGATACCCCGGATGGTACATGCATACGTGATTATATTCATGTCCTTGATCTGGCAGATGCCCATATTAAAGCTGTTGAATATTTACAGGCAGGAAAAGGCAGTAATGTATTTAACTTAGGTAATGGTGTTGGTTTTAGTGTTAAGGAAATGATTGAAGCTGCCAAAGAAGTAATTAATGGGGATATTACTGTTGTATATGGTAATAGACGTGCAGGAGATCCGGCACAGCTCATAGCATCAAGTGAAAAGGCTCAAAAGCTGCTTGGATGGACACCAGTTCATACAGATGTAAAATCAATAATTAAGGATGCATGGATATTCCATAAAGCACATCCTAATGGTTTTAAAAAATAAAGGTTAAGGCTTATATTTATAAACCCAGCAGCTAAAAATTAACTGCTGGGTTTATTCTTATCTTAGAATTTAGCGTCTGTTATTGTTTCTATTCTGCATATTCATTCTATTCTGAGACATATTCATCATATTATTAGGCATATTCATGTTATTTCTCATTAACATGTTCAATAGAGGAGGAATACCCATATTGTTATTATTCATAGGGTTTTGGTTCATTTGATTCTGATTCATTGGGGGTGAATTCATCATATTAGGATTTCCTCCCATAAACATATTGAGAAGGGGATTGGAATTATTCATATTAGAATTACCATTCATATTTCCTAATAGCATATTTAATATTGGATTACCATTCATCATATTATTATTCATATAGTTTCCCATTCCGCCAAAGCCGGAAAAGAGTGAACCCAGTAGCATATTTAATAAAGGATTCATAGTTTCACCTCATTAATAATTATTATTTTTCTAATATAATTTATTTAATGAGAGAGAAAAAGGTACTAAGAATATATTAAATTTTTAATTTTAAATGAGGTATTAAGTTAAATTATATATGTCAGAAAATTCCACATTAAACCGTTCAATATTAGCACCTAAAGTTTTTGTGGTGTAGTTTTCTGTTTGAGAAACTGAACATTTGGTAATGGGCAGGGTGAAAATTATTTCAGCACCTTTAACACAGTCTGTATTTGCCCATATATGTCCTTTATGGGAATCTACTAAGGATTTTACTAAGGCTAATCCAAGACCGCTTCCTTCACAAGGTCTGCTTAAAAGGTCATCTATCTGTGTAAAAGGTTCAAAAATAACCTTTGAGTATTTTGAATCTATGGATTTTCCATTATCCTTAACGGATACTTTAACTTCACTTTTTGCATAATCATGAGAAATATTAACTTCTATTATTCCATTGTCCTTAGTAAACTTTACACTATTAGATAATAAATTAAGCATAATAGTTTCTATTTTATCAGGGTCACAGGCAGTTAATATATCTTCTTCAGTTGTATCAAAAATAATCTGTCTTTTTCTATTTTCAATATGGTCAGCTACAGAAAGAACTATGTTTTCTATTAAATTTACAATATTACAGTTAATGGGTTTCAATTCACAATAGCCTTCTCCCATTTTGGTCATCTCTAATAAGTTGTTTACCAATCTTAATAGTCTGTATGAGTTCTGCTTTATTCCCGTACAATACTTTTTGAATTTATCCTTATTTATATTGCAGTTGCAGTTCTCATTCATGGACAACAATAATTGAATTGAAGTTAAAATTATATTTATAGGAGTCCTGAATTCGTGAGAGATATTTGCAAAGAAATTGGTTTTTAAAGTTTCCAGCTGATAGCTTTTTTGTAGTTCTTCCTGTTTTTCTTTTAATTCAATTTCTTTTGTAACATCTATGCCTGTTAAAATAATATCGTTATTATTTGATTTCATAACATTCCAGTTCCATCTAAAATATTTATATGAACCATCTTTACAACAATATCTATTAACCAGACCATAGCCTTTAGAAATATGCTGTTCTAAAGCTGTTTGTCTAAATTCTGCAGAAGGACCAATGTCATCAGGATGAATTAAATCTTTATACATCAATAAATACAGTTCAGATTCACTCCATCCAAAAGTTTTGCAGAAACGTTCATTAACTTTTTTAAATTTGCCATTGTATTCTAAGATGCAGTATACATCAGCAGCAGTATCAAGTATTATTTGAAGCTGATTTTCAAAATGTGAATCTTTAATAAGTTCCTTTTCTTTTTTTAAGCTTATATCATGAGATATTCCAACAATAATAGGCTCATTAGTAGAAGAACGATTAATGCAGTTTTTAAAGGATTCTATCCATTTAACAGTTTTGCCTAGAGAAATTTCATTTTCACTATATTGAGGAGTATTGTTTTCTAATATTTCTTTATCACTTGATTCAAAAAAATCAGAAGTGGTATTAACTGTAAGTTCAGACAGCTTTTTTCCTAAAATATCTTCTTTTTTCATTTCAACAGAATCACAAAAACATTTATTAACATATATGTATTGACCTTCAGCGTTTTTTAGCCATAAAGAAATAGGGATTCCGTCTAGTAAGTCTTCTAAATCACTTTTGCTATAATTATCCATATCAATTCTCCTTCACCTAAATCCATAAAGCATATTTTATAGTATTGATTATATTCTAAAAAAGAAAAAATCACAAAAAAGGCAGAAGAATGCAAAGTTAAAAGTGGAAAATAATTCGGAGATTATTTTAAATTAAATAAATAATTGTCTGTAAATAGTGAAAATATAAAATATAAAAACATTAGAAAATATAAATGAAGAAAAATGAAAGTCAATTTATGGGAAAAATATATGACAAATAGTAGTAACATAATAAATATGGTCACTATTGAAAGAAAAATAAGAAATATATTTACAATTATTGAATAAATAAACTGATTTATTTGACATAAGATTAAAAAAAATATTGGATAAAGAAAAAAATAAATTATATATGTAAATATATGTTTTGGAATTATAGAACATAATTGTACATAGGCAGCAGATATTTTTATATATAATAACATAAATTATTTTATACATCATAAATAGCATTATGAATACAACAAAAAATATAAGGTTTTATAAAAGATTTTTTACAGAAATCTATTTAATGTGATACATTTGAAAAAATATAAAATATGATTGTGTGAATATTTACGAATCTGCATTGGATAATATAAAATATAGTAAAAAAGTAATATTTACTGGAGGTTTTATGAAAAAAATAATTGGAAATGCTGTGTTAAAAATAGCAGACATATTAGAAACTATAATTGGAATACTTCTTGTTTTAAGTATAATAATATTATTATTGTTTCTAGTCAGTGATCTTAAATTAATTGCTATGCATAATAATGACATTGAGTCATTTAATAATTTCTTGGCAGCAGCATTCAATCTTGTAATTGGAATTGAGTTTATAAAAATGCTTTGTAAACATACTCCTGCTACAGTAATAGAAGTTTTGCTATTTGCCATAGCAAGGAAGCTTATAGTAGAACATACAACAACCTTAGAAAATTTTATAGGTATTTTATCCATAGCTGTTTTATTTGCCATAAGGAAATATCTTTTCTATAACCTAGATGAAGTTGAGAAGACAATATATAAAAGCACAGAAAAAGTAAAGAGAATAAATTTAATAGAGCATATAGATATTCCTTATGTGAAGGGCGAAACTTTAGAGGAAGTAATTTTAAATGAAATTGAGGAAAGGAAATTGGAACTGGGAACAGGATTGTGTATATATTATTCAGGATTTGCCCTTAAAATAGCAAAAATGAAAAATCATGAGATAACAAGAGTTGAAATAATTAAATCCATAAAGGGATTGTAAAAAAATATAAAATTAATAAAAAATTAATATTCAGTTAATTTTATAGAAAAGAATTTTATTATATAATAAAATTATCAAAGATTAAGGGGGAAAAGATATGAGATTAAAAAAGATGTTATCAATAGTTATGAGTGCTGGATTATGTATAATGTCATTAACAGGATGTAGTTCAGCAACTAATAATTACATGAAAGAATTTGAAGAAGCACAAAAGTGGACTGGATGTTCAAGTGATATTAGTGGAAACATACTACTAGAAGCAGATGGAGAAAAGATTGATTTAAATATTACAGCCAGTGGATGTAATAGTGGAAACAAAGGAATGTCAAAAGTGAAAATAACAGATAAATCAGGAAACTTCAATTTACCAGAAATAGAATGTTATGTAGATAGTGATGGTACAACATATATTAATAAGAGTTACTTTACTGATTTATATTTAATTTCTGGAGAAAAAATTCCAGATAAATTAGCCAGTTTAAATGCAGAATTTATAGGAATGGATTTAGGAACAGATATTAAAGAAATGCAGCAGTTAACAAGTGATCCTAAACAGTTAATGAAATTAGTAAATACTTTGTTTAAAAATTCAGATGTAGATTTGCCAATAAAGCAAAATGGAAGAGAGTACTCTATAAAAATGAACTCTGATGAAATGATTGAGTATGGAGCAAAACTAATGAAAGCAGGGGTAAATAATTTAGACAGTTTAAATGGGGAATTTAATTTAGGATTATCAGCACAGGATATTGAAGATATAAAAAATAGTACAAATAATTGTGATGAAATGGTAAATAGTTTGAAAGATTTAATTAAAGGGTCATCTGTTGATATTAAACAGACATTTGACAATAATAATATTACAGTGCTGTTAAATTTGGATTTAAAGATAAAAGATAATGCCAATATTACTATATCAATAAATGAAACTTGTAAAAAGACTGATTTAAAAGAAATAAAAATGCCATCTAATTCTATTAAGCTGACAGGTGAACAATATGCAGAGTTATTGGCAGCATAGTTAAATTATGATTTATAGGCAAAAACATAAGAATAGAGAAATATTTTAGAAACTTATAGTATAATAAAGTTGTGAAATAATAAATAAGTCATGGAGTTTTTATTACTACAATTTTGAACTGGAAATTCTGAGTTTATAAAAGTTTACCAAACATTTATAAACTTAGAATTTCCTATTTTAAAATTAAAGAATAAAAACTCCATGGCTTTCCGTCATTTCATAACTTTATTGCTTATGAGCTTCTAAAATACTAGTTTTTAGAAGCATAATAATTATTAACTTAACTATAAGTTCAGAAAAATCACAACATATATTTATAATTGCAAATTTTATTAATTCATAGAAGCTAATTAAAAAATATTTATTATCTATTACTTATAAAAGGATTACAATTCGTTTTTATAGGGCATTACAATAGATGCTATAATGTATACAATAATGCAGGGATGAAATAATATAGTTAGGAGGGCAAATACAATCCTGACCAATGTAACATCGCCATTTATATATTGTGCAAAGCCTGATAATACGCCGCAAATCATTTTATTATCTGTATCTTTATAAAGTTTTTTATTGCTGTTCATTAATAAACACCACCTGTAAATAAGTTTATTTATTAATTAATATTATAATATGAAAAATTTAAAATAATACTGAATTAAAATTATATTTATATAAAAATAAGAAAATAATAAGATTTGGGCAGAAACTATGGATAACAGTATATATAAATAAAGAATTTACAATAAATCTATTACAATGTAAAATGAATGATAAAGAAAGTTTTTCTAATTTAATGAGGTGAATATATAATGAGTACAATAGCAGGAAATGGATGTCCAAGAATAATTCCAGATGGAGAAAAGAAACCCCTTCAGGATATAGAAAAAAGTATTATCAAAACATATAGAAAACATATATGGTCAAAATTTATTAAAGCAATTAAGGATTATAACCTTATTGAAGATGGAGACAAGATAGCTGTTGGTATATCAGGTGGAAAAGACAGTATGCTCATGGCAAAACTTTTTCAACAGCTGCATAGGTATAGTGATGTAAAGTTTGATCTTGTATTTTTAGCTATGGATCCTGGATATCATCCAGAAATAAAAAAGCTTCTTATAGAAAATTGTGAATATCTGAATATTCCTATACAAATGTATGATTCTGGTATTTTTCATGTGGTTGATAAAATGGCTAAAGATTATCCATGTTACTTATGTGCAAGAATGAGAAGAGGATCTCTTTACGCAAAAGCACAGGAATTTGGCTGTAATAAACTTGCTCTTGGACATCACTATAATGATGTTATTGAAACAACTCTTCTAAATATATTATATGGAGGCAATTTTAAAACAATGATGCCTAAATTGAAGTCTAAGAACTTTGAAAATCTTGAACTGATTCGTCCAATGTATTATATTGAAGAAAAGTATATTAAAAGATTTATTAGTAATAGTGGAATATGGCCTTTAAATTGTGCATGTATGGTTGCAGCACAAAAAATAGGAAATAAAAGATATGAAATAAAAGATTTAATTGAAAAGTTAAAGGAAAACTTTGAAAATGTAGATAAATCTATATTTAAAGCTGCTCAAAATGTAAGTATGGATGGAATTTTAGGATGGCAGAAGGGTGATAAAAAGTATTCATTTTTAGATGTATATGATGAAGAATAAAATGTTATTATTGTGCTGAATATTATTTAAAAGAAGGGTGAGTTTAAGAGTGGATAATAAAAGTATAGAAATTATGGATCCTAATATTTTATTAAGTTTAATAAATACAAAATTGAGAGATGAATATGAGTCTTTAGATTTGCTTAGTGAAGATTTAAATATTAATAAAGACACAATAATAAAAAAATTAAAAGAAATAGATTATTATTATGATAAAGAAAAAAATTCATTTAAATGAAAGGAGAATTGGCATGAGTATTAAAAAAGTAAGTAAAATATTAGCATTAACAGCAGCAACAGTGGCCCTTGCAGCATCATTAATAGCAGATAGAAAAAATAAAGAGGTTGACAAAAGATAGATAAGATGTGTAATGATATTAAATTTGGAGATGAGGAAGAGTAATCAGGTGTCAAGACAGCTGTTGTAAGTGAAGCTTATTTAGCTCTTTAGATTTTTTAATAAAAATAAACTGCTGTATTAAAGGATAAATCACAGATAAGTAGCATTACTTAATATAATTAAGAAGCTAAATATTCTGTGATGAAACCTTTTAGCAGCAGTCTTTTTTTATGGGTTCTTCATGTAATGATATTCTTCAGGGGTATTTTCAGAAATAGTTTTAAATGTATAACCATTATCTTTATAATATTTTATTATTCCAGGCAGGGCTTTAACTGTATTTTTACTCATATATGCACAATGCATAAGAAGAATAATATTATCCTTTTTGCTTATGGAATTTTTTATGAGTTGTGATGGGGCAGCTTTAGGATTTGCACCATCACCACTATCAACATTCCAGTCATAGATTTTAAAATTATTTTTATGAAGATAATCAACCATTTCACTATTTATTTTATATGAATTGTTATTACACCCAAAAGGAAAACGTAAAATACTGCTATTTATGCCAGTTATGGATTTTAGAAGTTTTTGAGTTTCCTGCATTTCAATTAAAAAATGCTCATTACAGGAATATAGATAGCATTGCTTATGGGACATACTATGGAGTCCAAGGGAATGACCTTCTTCTTTCATGCGGTTAAGAAGATCTTCTTGATTTTTCATTTGATTTCCTATAAGAAAAAAAGTTCCATGAACATTTTCTTTTTTTAAAATATCCAGAATATCACTGGTTACTTTTCCAGCAGGTCCGTCATCAAAGGTTAAGTAAATTACTTTTTCAGTAGAATCCCATGGGGTTTGAGAAGCATAGGCTGATATGGTAAATAAATTAATATTTGCTAATATCACTAAGAAAATTTTAAAAAAAATATTTTTCATATAATTATCACCTCATAAAAATATTATTTCCTAATATAGCTTAAATTATTATGATAATAATGGTATACTAGAATATATAAGTATTTTTAGTTTGGTAAAAAGCAGGTGTTGTTAAAATGAGAAATATAAATAATAGATATAGTATTAAACGAGAAATAAAAAATGAAGATTTTTGCATAAGTTATAGTGCAAAGGATGAAAAATATAACAGAAAAGTTATCGTTTGCATTTTAAAAAATAACACAAAATACAATGAGTATTTAAACTACCTGTTAAAAAATTACAGAAGCATAAAGAATTTAAATTTTAATAATGTAATAAATTTAATTGATACAACACCAATATTTAATATAGATGGATCAAAGAATGAACAGGTAAAATATGGTTATATAATTGAAGATTATGATTATAGATTTAATTCCAAATTGTATTTTAATAGTTGCAGCGTTGATGATAAGATTCAGATTTTTATGAAATTATGTTCTGTTGTAAATACATTAAATATTAATGGATATATTTTTAATGAATTAACAATAAACAATATAAAATATATTGAAAATAAAAAAGGAAATATTAATTTAAAGTTAGGAAATATTTTAGAAGAAGAATTTAAGAAGATTCCTTTATATGAAACAGCAGCAAAAGTAGAATTATATCCATATAATATCAAAAAAGATGGATTTTATTATGTTAATACAGATAATATTGAGGAACTTTCAAAAATATTTAACACCATGTTCGCTGGAAACAATATTAATTCAGGTACAGATGAGTTATTAGAAATTAATAAGTTTTTCTCATATATGCATACATCTAATAAAATTTGTACTATAACAAATTTTATTAAACATATTAATAACGTTTTAAATAAAAAATATGAAATATATGTAGAAAACAGTCTGTGTAAATTGAAGAAGGATTGGGATATAGTTGGAAGAGAAGAAGAAATACAGATAGTTGAAAGAAATTTAAATAATATATTATCAAATAAGAAAAACTTTAGTGTTATTTGTTTTTCAGGGGATAATGGTACTGGAAAAACAATACTGCTAAAAGAAATTAATCATATTATAACAAGTAAATATTGGAAAAAAATTTTATGTTTGACATATATAAAAGATAAAATTCATAAGGATACATTAAAAGAACAGTTATTTATGCAGTTTGATAATCTAATACTGGAAAAATATAAAGAGTACATAACTCAATTTATAGATTTTATTGTAAATAATGAAGTTACAGATGATTTGGAAATATACAAAATTATTAATAGAGTGTCTCAATGTATTGGAGATTATTCAAGACAAAATCCAATAGTAATTTTAATTGATAATCTTGCAGAACAGCCATATATATTAAAATTATTTATTAAATATATGTGTGCAGAGAATAAAAGATTTGAAAATATAATGATAATTTTTACCACGAACCAAAGTAATTGGGATGAAGCATCCTTTGAATATTTCCAAGACTTAAAAAGAGTTAGTTCTTATGAGCATTATACTTTAAATTATTTTAATCAATATAATACAAAAGAAATAGTAAGCAGTATGCTGAACTATAGTAAAGAAGTTAATTCCTTATCTTTGGAAATCTATGAAAAAACCTTTGGAAATCCTGAATATATTATAAGTTTAATCAAAGAATTAAATAATAAAGAGGTTCTTTTCTTTAATGAAGATAACATGAAATGGGAAATACGTGAGTCGGTAAAAAAATTTCCTGTGCCTAAAGAAATAGACATAAAAGTAAACAATATTATTAGAAATTTAGATAAAGAACATTTAAAAGTTTTAAATGAACTGAGCGTTTTTTCTATATCCTTGTCAGAAGATTTCATTTTTAAATATATTCTTACTAAAGATGAAGTCAGAAAAATATATTTTGAATTGAAAGAAAAAAGATTTATTACAGATAAAATAAGTGATAGAGGATTTTTAATTGGTTTTACCAATGATTTGTTAAAAAATATTTTGTATTCTAGAATTACAGACAATGAAAAGAAAAAGATGCATCTTAAGGCTAGTAGATTTTTAGAACAGGAATTGGATAGCAGTGAAGTATATTTTAAAGAATTATTCAGGCATTTGTTAAAAATAGATGATAAAGAAAAATTATTTATACATTTAAAGGACTATGCAGCTAAAGAGGAAAAGAGCAGAAACATAAAAGAGGCTATTAAATACTATAAAAGTGCTTTGAAATATGCACCAATTAACAATAAAGCAGATATAGCATTAAATATAGCAAAATTATATGAAAATACATCAGCACATACAGAAAGTTTAGAATATTTTTTGCTGGTTAAAGAATATTCTAAGGGTTCTGCAGATATGAGAATGGATATATATGCTTCTCTTGAAATAATATTAATAATGATTAATCAACAGGGAAAATGTGGTCAGGAAATAGAGGTTCAGCTAGAATCTATTAGAAAAAAATTAGATATAATGGATTATAGAAAAGGAGAATTATATTATTATTATACACTAATCATATTAAAAAGAAGCCAAAAAAAGTATGATGATGTGATTTATTATGGAAACATAGTATTAAAATTATATGATAGAAAGAGAAAAAATGAAGAAGTATTTGGATGGATATTTAGTACATTAGCAACTGTAAATTTAAGAATAGGGGAATTTATAAAGGGAAAAAAATATTTAGAAGAAGCAATGGAAATCTTTAAGATAAATAATCATATAAATGGATATTTATTTTGCAAAGATGAATGTGCTGAATTAGAGATGAATGAAAGAGGCAATTATTCAGAAATAATAAGTGAGTTTTCTGAAATAGTTAAAATAAGCAGCAGAGAAAACCTTTATAAAAGACAAGTTACTGCATTAGTTAATATAGCAAACTGCTATTATTGTATGAAAAATTATATTATGGCTGAAAAATGTTTTGAAAAAGCATTAGAAAGTTTGAAAAAAAACAAGACAGATTATCCTATGAGTTTGGTGTATTCAGGATTATGTATGGTATCTCTGGCAGCAGAACACAATGAAAAAGCTATACGTTATTATAGGCTGGCATATAATAGTGAAGTAGAAAACGTGGCAAATAAGCAGGGTGATGAATTTTTAAAAATGAATTTAACTGAATACCATTATCAGTTCTATTTCTGTAATTACGATAAAGCTTATGAGAATGTAAAAATTATCTATGAATTATTAAAAAATAATAATTATGAAAGAAGCAACTATTTTAGATGTCAGTATTATTTCAATTTGACACTTAGAAGTAATGATTTGGATGAAATTACTAAGTGTTATGAGTTATTTGAATGTAGTAGAAATAATCTTTGCAGAGAAGAAAGCTGGATAAGAATATGGTATGAAGAATTAATAATTATTGCTGAAAAAGGTTTTGTAGAATTTGCACAAAAGGAATTTGTGCAGAGAAAGAAGCGGCCTGTTAATTATAAAACAGAAGCTTATTATATATATCTTGAATGTTTGCTTTCTCAAAAAGGAAATTATGGATACTTGGTAAATAAAGCCTTAAGGGTATGCAGCTTAGATGTTGACAGAAAAATAAAGGTGAAGTTATTTAAAATTATAGCTGATAAGTATCTTGAAATGGGATGTTATGATTTAGCATTAAATTATTATTATGAAGCTATCTCAATACATAGAGAAACTTATATTAAATTAGCCAAAGAAGAAGCTGTTATATATATAAATAATAGTGGCTGTTTGGAAGCCTACAGGAAATTTGTTTTATGCATAAATAATAATATGAAAATAAAAATAAATTTTAGAAATTTTCATAAAACAATAAGTGTAGATGAATATGAAAGTTTAAATGAACAGATTAACTTATTCCGTATCATATCAAATGATATTTTATATGCAAATATGCAGAAGTTATATGAAAAGTTGTATTACAATGATTTGAAGGATATATATACTGTTTTTTCACGATTTGATGATAGAGTTATAAATAATTTAGAAAATGTAATAAAATATTTGGCACGTGTTACATTAAGTGATAAAGCGATTTTATTAAGTACAGATAGTGAAGGAAACAGAAGGGTAATTTGCAATTATAGAGTAAGTAATGTGGAAAGAATGCAGAAAATTGTCAATATACTTCCAGAATCCAGAGATAAAATTACCATAATTGACAAAGACAGTCCTCAATCAAGTAAGGAAGAATTTATTGAAAATAAAATAAGAGCTTGTGTATGTATGAAACTTATAAATAGTGATTTATATTTAAATATAGGCAATAAGGTTAATGCTATGCTTATAATGGCAACAGGAAACTCTATTTACAATATAAATGAAAAATCTAAAAAGATTATGAGGTATTTTGAACCCTTTATTGTATTTCTTCTAGAAAAATATAATTTGACAATAGACTCAATGCAGGATAAGTTAACAGGATGCTATAACAGAAAATACTTTGAAGAAAATTTACTTATGGCAATAGAATCTGCTAAAACAACAAAAGAAAAATTTGGAGTAATAATGTTTGATATTGATAATTTCAAAAGTGTTAATGATAAATTTGGACATCAAACAGGAGATGAAGTTTTAATAAAACTGGTAAAAGAAGTAAGCAGAAGTGTATCTAAAAATGATATAGTTGGAAGATATGGAGGGGAAGAATTTTTAGTATTACTTCCTAATATAAATAAGGAAAAATTACTGCTTTTAGCAGAAAAAGTTAGAAAAAATGTAGAAGAAGCTAAAATACTTGGAGATAAAAGAAAGGTAACAATAAGTATAGGTGCATATTTTTCAGAAGATAAAATTTCCAACTGTGAAGAAGTAATAGGAAAGGTAGATCAGGCATTATATAAATCCAAAAATACAGGTAAAAATAAGGTTACCCTTTGGGATAATAAATGCAGCATTAATAATGAAAATAATGATGTAGGTCAAATGTTATTTGGTAATAATTCAAGAGACTATAAAGTAGGACTTTTAGTAGCTGATATTGTAAATATAATTAAGGAAAATGCATTAAGAGAGTCAAAGATATCAATTTTAATGAAGGAAATAATGCATACAATAAATTGTGATATAGGAGCTGCATTTATAATAAAAGATAAAAGTATAGTTGAGAAATATATAATGAACAATGAAGGACAGCCAATAAAATCTGATAAGGTAATTAGTGATAAATATGTGCTGAAAGCTATAAATTCTGATAAAAATATGCATTTAATTGACTGGGATAACATTATATATGATGAAAATAAAATACCAGATTGGAATTCTTTATGCATAACACCTATTAAGTATAATGGTCAGGTTATTGCAGTATTATATCTTGCTCGGCGTATAAGTGAAAAGGAATTTACAAACAATGATGAGATATTGTTAAGTAGCCTTGGACAGCTAAGTATACCTATATTTTATAACAACTAAGAACATATAAAAGA
Source organism: uncultured Clostridium sp. (assembly GCA_964588775.1). Lineage (GTDB taxonomy): Bacteria > Bacillota > Clostridia > Clostridiales > Clostridiaceae > Clostridium. The sequence continues at coordinate 20,911 of CAZPRO010000003.1, read as the reverse complement.
TGTATTCATATTATATTAGTAGATTAATTACCTATGGAGCATAATTTTATGGATAACGAAAAAACTAATGATATGGGTATACAAATAAATTTAGATGCAGGAAATGGAAAAATCAAATATTATGAAACTGATAATAGCAGTTGTGTATTTGAAATTATGGAAGATAGTGCAGCAGAAGAAAAGACATGTAGAAATGGCAGAATTGAAGCTATAACTATACTAGATTATGGGCAGCAGGATTATATACAGGGAGTCAAAATAAATTTATACAAAATAAATGGACTTACTCCCATCTTAGTTTCTTCACAAATTACTAATGAAGAAGGAAAGGTTTGTTTTGAGCAAGTTGAATTTGGAAATTATAGAATAATAGAAATTGTAGATAAAAAGTATTTTGAAAAGCCTAAATATATTAAATGGAATGAGATAACAATTGACAGTAATAATCTTGAATCTAAAATAATCATACTTAACAGATTGAAGAAAAGGAATTGAAATATAAAATGAACAAAGATACACAAATATGTGTATCTTTGTTATTGTATGAAAAATATTTATTAATTTTAGTACAATAATAAATTTAAATGGGACTTGTTTATTATTTGCAGCATAAATATATATTACAATTATTCGATAAATAACTTAGAGTAAAATATAGGGGAGATATGAATATGCCTATAATAAATAATGTAAATAATGGATATAATAATAATAATAGAAAATTATCAAGCAAATTAACCTTTGAAGTTGGTGAAAAATTTACAGGTAAAATTGTAGAAAAAGGCGAAGGAAAAGATATTACAATAAGAACAGCTGATGGATGGCAGTTTATTGCTGAAACAGATAACAATGTAAATGCAGAACTTCTTCATCTTTCAAAATTTCAGGTTGAAGGATATGAAAATGGCAAGCTGAAATTAAAAGTACTTCATGAAAATGGACAAAATTCAGAAGAGGAAGATGAAAATTTTCAGGATATTATAAAAAAAGAAGGATTATCAAAGGAAGACATTAATATTCTTAAAAATATGGTAAAACACAGCATACCATTAACTAAAGAAAATATAAATCAAATGAAAGGATTAATAATATTTAATGAGAATTTAAATTCTGATCCAGAAGAAATGGATAACTTTATAAAAAGTTATTTAGAAAGTATTGAAGTAGATTTAGAAAGTTCTCAAGGACAGTCCATAAAAAATTTACTCACTGAATTTTTAAATAAGTTTAAGGATATGAGTGCAGAAGAAATACTGACTTTTATTGAAAATAAACTTGAGCTTTCCTCAGAAAATATAGATGCTTTTAATAATGTATTTAAAAGTGATTTTTCAATAGAAAAGCTTATATTAAAAATTAATGGGGTGTTAGAAGAAAATTTAAACGGTCAGAGTCAGCTCATAAAGGAAAATGAAGATTATAGTATTTATGAGCAGTTAAATGAAAATATTAAAAATGATGTTAACGAAAATAGTACTTCTGCCGCAGCAAAAATATATGCAGAAAAGGATTATTCTAATTTAGATGTATTAGACATATTAAAAACTTTAGCTGGTAAAGAAAGCAAAAAAGAGGAAGGAATAGAAGTTAAAGAAATAGAAATAAAGGAACAGTCACTTGAAAAACTAAATCTTCCAAAAGAGATAGCAGATAAAGTGCAGGATGAAAAAGTAGGAAAAATAATAAGAAATATTTTAGAAGAAGAAGAATTAATGAGACAGTTGTCTGGCAATTCAAAAAGCAGCAGTGATGAATCATCAAAAATAAGAATAGAAAAATTTTTATCAAATCAGATGGATAAGGACATTAACCTTACAGAGGCTGAATTTAAAGAAATAAAGGACTTTATAAATAAAAAAATATCTGAGGATAAAATTACAGAAGGAAGTACAACAAAAGCAGTTGATTCTCAAATACATGAAGAAGAAATTAAACAGGCAAAAAAATCTACTTTGGAAGCTGTTGATAGAAAAATACAGGAATTACAAGATTTAGAGAATAAATCAAGTGTGAAAACACAAATGAAAGATAGAATAAGAGATGTATCAAATGCAGTAAAAAATATTCTTTCAAACTTAAATCCAGACAGTGAAGTATATTCAAAAATTACAACAATGATTAAGCAGAATATTAATGAGATAAAAGTATTTAATACTATGAATAATGAATATTATTATTTGAATATGCCTATTCAAAACAATTCTCAAGAATATCCATGTAAGCTTATTATTAAGGATAATAGAAAAGATGGCAAAAAAATTGACAGTACTAATGCAAAAATGGTTGTTAATATAAAAACTATTAATTTGGGCAATGTTGATGGATTTATTACAATGACACCTAAAAAAATAACCATACAGCTTCAATGTGAAGATAAGTATTGTGATTTACTAAATAAATATAAAAATAATCTTTTAGAAGGGTTAAATTCCATAAATCAAATTAACACTAAATATATTGCAGTAACTGTTAAAAATAGAAAAAATGAAAATAATATAATTAATACAAGAGAATTTTTTAATGACTACAGCATATCAAATATTGATATATTAGTATAAATAATAGATTTTCATAGTTTTAATATGTATAATAATTATGAAAATAATTCTTATATTAAAGGTATTGAGATTTAGTATTATATGTTTTAAGGAGTAAATATAGATGAATCAAAGAAGAAAGGCAGCAGCATTAAAATATGAATTTAATAGTGATGCTCCAATAATTGCAGCATCAGGAATGGGGCATATTGCAGATAAAATCATACAAAGAGCTGAAGAAAATGATGTACCTATTGTCTATAACAAAGAACTTACAGAATTATTGTGTAATGTTGATGTAGGGGATGAGATTCCTACAGAACTATATGAAACAGTAGCTCATATTATTGCATTTGTTACTGATCTTGATAAAAAATATTAAGAATTATATTTAATTTATTACAGAAAGGTGAAGAAAATGGCGTTATATACCATTTCTGATTTGCATTTAGGATTTAATGTGGATAAACCTATGGATATTTTTGGAGAAGCATGGAAAGGACATACTGATAAGATAAAGAAAAATTGGATATCAACAATAAAAGAGGATGATATGGTTCTTATTGGAGGAGATATTTCATGGTCTTTAAAATCTCAAGATAGTGTTTATGATTTGGAGTGGATAAATGAGCTTCCAGGAAAAAAGATAATAGGAAAAGGAAATCATGATTTTTGGTGGAGCAGTATTACCAAAATGAATAAAATGTACGAAAATACCAAATTTTTACAGAATAACTTTTATGAATACAATGAATATGCCATATGTGGAACAAGAGGGTGGATTTGTCCTAACTCATCTAATTTCACAGATAAGGATGAAAAAATATATAAAAGAGAATTAATAAGGCTTAAGCTTTCCTTAGAAAGTGCAAAAAGCAAGGGTTACTCTAAAATAATAGTAATGATGCATTATCCGCCTGTAAATGATAAATTTGAAGAATCAGATTTTATCAAAATATATAGAGAATTTAATGTGGAAAAGGTTATTTATGGGCATTTACATGGACCAGTATTAAAAGGAAAATTATTTCAGGGAAAAATTTGCAATATAGAGTATATTTTAGCGTCAGCTGATTATATTGATTTTCAACCAATAAAGCTCCTAGATTAATACAAAGGTTATAAGTACAAAGAAAGAACACATGGAGTCTGTATCTGAATATTTTTAATATTGAGATACAGACTCCATGTGTTTTTATGAAGACTGTTTTTAAAAAGATTATAGTTAAAGGTCTTTTTTTGCAAGTTCCTTTCCAGTACGAGCCATTTCTTTTATACGATAGGAAGAATTTGTGCTTACAATTGTTTTTGAATACCAGCGTAAAGCTTCCTCATTATTTCCTGTACGTCTGTTAAGTTCTCCAATTAGATACATAAAAGAATCCCTCTGCATGCCGTATATTGGGAAAGGCTCGTCTATATAAGCAGCAGTAAAGGCTTCAAGAGCCTGGGATAAGAAAATAGGTTCATGTTTGCTGTCTTCTAAAAATCTATACATCCAGGCTATCTTCAGACATATCATTGCTTTGGTGCTATTAGGCATTTTTGTAAGAACTGCGTTTAATAAGGCAAGTTTATATCGCTCAATTGCAAGATTTGCATCTAAAATAGTGGGATATTCTCTTGGCTTCCATTTAGGTGTTACGTTGCTTTTTACTAAATCTTTTCTAAATGAACGCAGATTTTCAAAATCTGATTTCATTGCAGCATAACCACAATTATTGCAAATCCAAACATCATAAAAATATGGATTTGCAACATTATATCTAATAAAAAAATCTGAATCCTTTGATAAAATTCTAGGAGACTTTGATTTTACAGCTTTAGTTTTAAAATGGCTGTCACAAACAGGACAGACAACACTTTTATCAAATATATGTTCTTTCATGTTTTTATACATTAGCTACACCTCATAATATTCATTAATTTACAACATATATTATAGCATATTATATATAAAGATTTTAAAAATATATTTACTTTCTTATGATACATTGATATAACTTTCTGATATAATAAAGAATGATGATGAAATAAAAGGGGAATTTTATATGGCAATTAATAATTGGAAAACTTTTTTAATGCCCTATGAACAAGCGGTAGATGAATTAAAGGTAAAATTAAAATCTATAAGAAAAGAATACAGAAAAAGAAATGAGTACTCTCCTATTGAATTTGTAACAGGAAGAGTTAAAGAAATTTCAAGTATGCTTGAAAAAGCCAATAAGTTTGGCATTCCTGTAGATAGAATGAGATATGAACTGGAAGACATAGCAGGAATAAGAATAATGTGTCAGTTTGTTGATGATATAGATACAGTTGTAGAAATATTAAGAAAAAGAAAGGATATGCAGATTCTTTATGAAAAGGATTATGTCCGTAATGTTAAGGAAAGTGGATATAGAAGTTATCATATGATAATTAAATATCCTGTTAATATGGCAGAAGGACAAATTGAAATATTGGCAGAATTTCAAATAAGAACTCTTGCAATGAATTTCTGGGCAACAATTGAACATTCATTGAATTATAAGTATAAGCAGCATATTCCACATGCTTTAAAAGACAAATTAAAACGTTCGGCAGATGCAGCTTTCAGACTGGATGAAGAAATGCTGGAAATTAAGGATGAAATTAAAGATGCTCAAAAGCTCTTTGAAGTAAAATCACATTTAATATCAAGTATTATGAATGCCTTGTTGACTTTGGCTTCACTGGGAAAAAATGCAGAGGCGGCAAGATATCAAAAGATTCTTAATAAATTAATTGATGATGGTGAAGTATGGGAATTGAACAGTTTATTATTTTCTATCAATAGGGAAGTTGAAAAATATTCGTAAAAAGAGGGCTTTTTTAGCTCTCTTTTTTAATCAATTTGAAAGGATGAGAAATTATTGAACAAAGATTTGGTAGTTAATTATTTCATGCTGTGATACAATAAAAATTGAAAGAAGGGAGCGAAAAAATATTTGAATATTAAATTGGCAAAAAAGGATATGATACTATTATTTGCAGTTGTTATGACTATCAGTCTTATAAGTAATGTTTATTGTATATATAAAATAAATGAATATAAATATGTGTTTAATCAGCAGTCAGTAGGATATATAGAAGAAATAAGACAGAGAAACGAAAGTAATGTGGAAATATTATCAAAATGTATTAAGGATAATAGTGTAAAAAATAGTGAACTGCTGATGCTTTACAAAAATTATGATGTTATTGGTGGGGAAATAATAAGCTTATGGCAGAGATACTCAATGTATTCTGAAAATATAATAAGTATAGGAAACAGGAAGAATATAGATACAAACAAGGCAATAGAAAATGATATTCACGGATTTGTAAAGGAATATCTTTTATCCACTTTAAATAATGAAATGAAGAATGAAAAAAATAAGCTTGAATTACTGGGAGAAGACAAAAAATGTTTTGAGGCTATGTATGAAATGTCAAAAAGCATAGATGAATATTTTAATAAATTTAATAAAGAAACTTTGAATAATGCAGAAGGAAAAGAAAAAGAGAAAATTATAATAAAAAACCACTATTGGATAGATATTCTGAAGGGGATTTATGATATAAGTGATGATTATGTAAATGTTCAGTGGAAAATAGAAACAGAACCTGAAGAAGAAATTGTTATAGAATAGATTGAAACAAAAATACTGCCTTATAAAGATTTTTTTATTTAATCTTTATAAGGCAGTTAAAGTTTTTAATGACATCCACTACATGAACCGCCACATCCACCTTCTGGAGCAATGACTGGTTTTAAGCTTAAACCATTACCTTCATTTTCTTCTGTTGAAAGGATTATAAAGCCACCAAACTGGTCAATTAAAGTTTTATCATATATAAAGGATATATCCTGAATTGTTTCCACCTCATCTTCTTCAGTTGGCTGAGAGACAGATATATTAAATATAGGGCCGCTGCATGCAAAACCAGCAAAATTTATTCTAATATTGAAATCTGATATGTTATTTTCTTCTAAGAAAGCTTTAAATTCATTGTAAGCTTCTTCACTAATTGTTATGTTTTTCATAGTAACACCTGCTTTATTGAAATATTTGACACTAAGTCACCAAATTAAGTATATCATATAATATAGTGCTTTACAATTTATAGATTATACTTTAAAGTTAATATATAACTTTTTTAAAACATAATAATGATATGTTAAAGGAGATGGAAAATGAAACCCTTCAATAATGATTTTATACTAAATCAAATGGGAAAATATTTAAACATAATAAGGGAACAAGAGAGTAATGAGTATTGTGTAAAAAAACAGAAAATATACACTAAGGAAGCATATATGTATAATGCAGACAATATTGAAGAAAAAGATGAAATACTTCTTTTAAAAGATAATAAATGCATTATGAAACTTAATGAGAAGGAAATTCAAGGCACATATAATGTAGTTAAAAATGCTTATGGACATGTGGGAATTGCAGGTCTGGGATTGGGATACTGTGCTGAAGAAATGGCTGAAAATCCAAGAGTAAAGTCAGTTACAGTTTATGAAATAAGTGAAGATGTTATACAAATATATAAAAATAATTTTAAAGATAATTCAAAGATTAACATTATACATGGTGATGCATTTTGTGCTGAATCAAAAAAATTTGATGTGTTCTTCAGTGACATATATAGTTATGAGTTAACAGACAGGGTGGTACATGACTATAAAGTGTTAAATCATCTTCACCAAATTGAAGAATATTATTTTTGGGGAATGGAGCATTTTCTCTTAAGTTGTGCTTATGAGGATTTGCTATGGGTATATGTACCTGAAAACTGGGTTGAAAGCAGCAAACAGCTCTATGAGGCTTTGGATATGGCAGGTAACTTAGATTGTTATTATCAATTGGATGCAGACAAAGTAAAAAAAATTCTTATGGAGTTTAAAGAAATTCTAAATGCATAAATATAGAATAAAAAAGGAGCATTTTTTATGTAATGGCTCCTTTATATTTATTGTATCCATGAATGTGCTACAAAGCCTGAAGTGTCATTTGTTTTGAAAATGCCTTCATAATCCTTATAAAGCATACGTACAAAAATTTTATCAATATTAAATCCGTATTTTGATAAATTATGATTTTCTTCATATCGTGAATTAATTTGTAGGACAAGTTGTTCTTCTTTATAAAGATTTTGAAGGCATCCATATGCATGAAGGAATCTGCTTATAGCAAAATCTGTTTTTAAAAATCCTGAATATACATAAGGATAAATTTCTTTTATATTAAAAACAAAACCAATGATAGAATTATTATTGCAATAAAAGATAACTTTTTCTGGAGCAATAGCTAATGCTGCTTCTAAATCTCTAATAAGGCTGTATCCACAATATTCTTCTCTAAATTTCAGATCAAAATACAACAGCATTTCCTTAGTTATTTCATTACCTGTTAAAATATGTTCACTGCTGATGTTAGGATAAGGAAAAGTTTTTATGTAGGAAATTGTAGGAAAACTTAACTTGAAATTACATTTTTGAAAAAGACCAATGGCAGAAGCAAAGTTACAATCAATATCAACTCCAATGTTTTTACAGCCGCTTTTTATAAGGCTGTTAACAGCAGAAGAGATAAGATTTGTAGCTAGTCCATTATCTCTATAATCTGGGTGTACAGCTAAAGGTCCTAAGAAGCCAACATTGCCTTCAATCCTTGAAAATATATATCCAATAATTCTGTTATTATCATCTTGGATAACAAAGCAGCCATTAGGATTGTTGTTATATAGAGCAGAGATATTATTAACAGTCCTAATATTATTTTCTTTATTGAAACATACACCATCTAGAAGAATTATCCCATTGAACATTTTTTCAGTCATTAATTTTAACAAGATATCCACCTCTTCATAATTTAGTTAAAAGTACATAATTAAGTATACTATATATATAATAATAAGTAAAACTTTAAGAAGTAATAAGTACTATTTTGTGTAAAAATAAAATATTATGTATAATCATAATATAAAATTATGGAATAGGTGATTTTAATGGATATAAGAATAAAATATTTTGACGAGGCAGTAAAATTAAAAAAGATAAGTAAAGGAAACTGGATAGATGTTTATGCCAATAAAGATGTTTTTGTAAAGCTTAATCAAAGGGCAATGATTCCCTTAGGATTTGCATTAGAACTTCCAAAGGGATGGGAGGCACACATTGTGCCGAGAAGTTCTACCTTCAAAACCTGGGGCATAATTCAAACAAATGGTATGGGAATAGTTGATGATACTTATATAGGGGATAATGACCAATGGCATATGCCTGTATTTTGTCTTGCAGCCCAAAACATTCAAATTATAGATGGAAAGGAAGAAAAGGGCTCCTTAATAAAAAAAGGGGATAAAATTGCCCAATTTAGAATTATGGAAGTAATGCCTGAAATTAATTTTATGGAAGTTGATTATTTTGGAAATGCAGATAGAGGTGGTTTTGGAACAACAGGCAGCAAATGATGAATTAATAAACTTATTAAAAAGACAATGAAGTACAATTGTTTTTTTGTACCTCATTGTCTTTTTTATATATTAATTAATATTGTTATTGTTCATATGCAAAAATTCTTTTATATAATAAAGTTAAAATTAAAATTGCAACAGAAGTAAGGGCGATGGTTCCTCCTGGAGCACTGTTTAAATAGTATGATAATACTAAACCAAACATTACAGAAAATATGCCAAATAATATAGAAAAAATCAAAGTTTTGGTGAAGCCTTTTCGTAACTGCATTGCAGCTGCTACAGGCACTACTATTATGGAGGAAACCACCAATATTCCAAGAATTCTTATGGAAACAGAAATGGTAGTACCAACAATTAAAGTAAATATGTAGTTCACAAGTTTTACATTTATACCAGATATTTTTGCCCCATTCTCATCGAAAGTAACATAAACAAGCTTATTATAAAGAACAATTAAAAGCAGTATGCATATAAAACCAGCTAGGGCAATAATAAATATGTCTGATTTAGTTACTGTCAGTATACTTCCGAAAAGATAAGAATCCACTTTTGCAGATGCTTTTCCACTGCTTATTAAAATTATGGCAATGCCCAGGCTTAAAGTAAGCACAATGGACATAACAAGTTCAGCATATTTCTTATAGTAGTTACGTAAAAATTCAATAATAGCAGCACAGAGGCTTGTAAAAACAAATGCTGATAACATGGGATTAAATCCCATAACTAAGCCAATTGCAACGCCGGCAAAGGAGGAATGAGATAAAGTATCCCCTATCATGGAATAACGTCTAAGAACAATAAAAAGTCCAATAAATGGGCATAGTATGGATATAATAAAACCTGCAATAAATGCATTTTGCATAAAAGTTAAACTTAACATAAATAAAACCTTTCTTCATATATATAAATAATTAGTAATTCATTAAATTACACCAGACAGAGGGTCATCTTTTTTTAAATGATTTATATAGTCATCTTTTGTAAATAAAGTCATATTGCCATTTTCAACTTTTAAAATGTGAGTTGAATATTTTAATACAACTTTAGTATTATGTTCTACTGAAATAATAGTTTTTTTACATTCAGTATTTAGTTTCTTCAAAATAGGATAGATTTCATTTTGGCTTTTTTCATCTATTCCTGTAGAAGGTTCATCTAAAATTATTAATTCAGGATTGCCAATTAATGCACGGGCAATAAAAATCTTCTGCTGTTGTCCTCCTGACAAATTCCCAATGAGTTTGTTTTTAAATTCAAGCATTCCTACTTCTTTTAAAGCATTGTCAACAGCTTTAGAATCTTTTAACTTCAAAGAACCAACATGAGCTTTAAGAAGTTCTTTAACTGTTAGCGGAAAATCTGCATTAAAATTATCCAGTCTTTGAGGTACATAGGAAATTCTGCTGCATGATAATTCAATTACTCCTGAATCAGGTTTTAATAAATTCAAAATCAATTTTATAAGTGTACTTTTACAGCTGCCATTTTCTCCTATAATAGATAAGTAAACCCCTTTAGGAATTTCCAAATTAATGTTCTTTAACAATTCAGAACCTTTTACATAGGAAAAAGACATGTTTTTTATGTTAATCAAATTAGTTCACTCCTTGTATTAGATAAATACATTATACACTTATTTGCAAATGATTTGCAACACCAAATCCCATTAATATATTGTATCTAGCTGCCATAAGTTATGGCAGTTTTTGAAACTTGCTCTTATTGTTATGGTTTTGTGAGGAACAGACTGACTAAGACCTGTGGCTTCAACTACAGCGGTGGTGTGGTTCTTTGAAATTAAAGTTAAATTTTGTACTCTCATAAGTTGTTTTGAATTATGCCCATGAGTTAAGTTGTATTCAACAGCGTAAAATAAATCCTTTGAATTCAGGGTAATGTAGGTATATCGTCCTGTATAAAAAGCTGTAAAAATTATTATGAACATAGAGATATGAATATGGTGCCTGCGTATCCATTTAGTAAGTTTTTTATCAATATCTTTAGTAATTATGGATATACTAATTAAAAAAGACATTTGAAGCCTCCTTGAAAAATATTAGATGAAAGACTATAGGAAAATATTACCATAATGTAAAAATAGATTAAATTTAAATCGTACAACAATTAGTGGTATTTTTATTAAAATAATTACAGTATTATAGGTTAAGTTGGAATTTGCATTGTTGAATCATAGTATTTTTGCTATAATTTTTATAAAATGAATATTTGTTAAGAAAAATATGGATAATAATATTGTTCAATAAAGATAATTAAAATGGATGGTGTAATGATGGATTTTTCAAGTTTAGTATTAATGGAAAAAGAAAAAGAAACAGGTTTTATAAAAAAAGAATTGGGCAGTTTTGAAGTAAATGAAGGAGCCCTTTATGTAAAAAAATTATATATGTTAGATAACACTGTATATATGTATTTTGATACAAACAAAGATGTTGAAGAATGGGAATATTCTGCAATATATGATTTATTTAATAAGGAATCCTTTGAAGAAGCAGGATATAAAATAGAAGAAGATTTAGAGGAATATAATCCAACTTTCTTCATAACATTTAATTATGTAGAGGATTATGATGCAATGAATGAAAAAATTACAGAAAGCGTATCCTTAATAGAAAGAGAAATGAATAAGGTATTTGAAGCTATTAAAGACAAAAAACAGGAATATATTGATGAGTAATTAAAAGAGGTGTTTTTATGAGTAAATTGAAAAAAAGAAGTGAAATAGATGATAAATACAAGTGGAAGGTAGAAAAAATCTATTCAGACATTAAGGAATGGGAAAAGAATTTTGAAGAAGTAAAAGAAGAAGCCTTAAAACTTAAAGAATATAATGGAAAAATAAAAGATGGAAAGGTATTATTAGAATATTTAAAAATTAATGAAGAAGTATCAAGAAAGATAGAAAAACTATTTATTTATGCTCATTTGAAAAGTGATGAGGATACTACAAATACAACTTATCAGGCACTTATGAACAAAATAGATATTTATATGGCTGAATTTTCAAGCTATAATGCTTTCTTTGTGCCAGAGATTTTGTCTTTGGATGAAGAATTTATTATGAATGAAATAAATAGTATTCCAGAACTTAAAAACTATAAATTCTTCTTTGAAGATATCTTAAAGGAAAAGCCTCATATATTATCAAAAGAAATGGAAGAATTGCTTGCTGGAGCTTCTGACTGTCTTGATGCTCCTTCTGCCATTCACAATATGTTAACAAATGCAGATATGACTTTTGGAACTATAGTTAATGAAGAAGGCAACGAAGTTGAACTTACAGAAGTAAATTATTCTTCATTTATAAGAAGCAGGGATAGAAAAGTAAGAGAAGCTGCTTTTAAAAAGTTATTTGGTGAATATGAAAAATTTAAAAATACATTGGCAACAACATTAACTTCATCCATAAAAACATTTAATTTTAATAGCAAAGTTAGAAAATATAAAAATGCACTAGATGCATCCTTAAGCCCTAATAATATTCCAATTGAAGTATATAAAAATGCAGTAAAGGTCATGAATGATAATGTAAAAAGCCTTCACAGGTATATAGAAATAAAAAAGAAACTTTTAGGTTTGGATGAAATTCATATGTATGATTTATATGCACCATTAATTGAAGTGCCTAAAGCCAATATTGAATTTAATGAAGCTGTAAAAATAGTAAATGAAGCTTTAAAGCCATTAGGGGAGGAATATTTACAGATTTTCAATAATGGAATAAAAGATGGATGGATAGATATTTATGAAAACAAAGGAAAAAAAGGCGGAGCATATTCTTGGGGAGGATATGATACCATGCCTTATGTTCTTTTAAATTATGATAATGATTTGGAAGATGTATCTACATTAGCCCATGAAATGGGTCATTCAATACATTCATATTATTCAAGAAAAGAGCAGCCCTATCATTATGCAGGATATACTCTTTTCTGTGCAGAAGTGGCTTCAACTACCAATGAGTCATTGTTAATAAATTATTTAATAGAAAAAGAACAGGATGAAAAGAAAAAACTTTCTCTAATAAACAGGGAGCTAGAACAAATAAGAACTACAGTATTCAGACAGCTTATGTTTGCTGAATTTGAGCTTTATAGTCATGAGAGTTTAGAAAATGGAATTCCACTGACAGCTGAAGATTATAATAATAAATGGCATGAATTAAACGTAAAATATTTTGGACCTTCCATGGTTGTAGACAAAGAGATAGATGTTGAATGGGCGAGAATTCCTCATTTTTACTCTGATTTCTATGTTTATCAGTATGCAACTGGATATGCAGCAGCAAGTGCTTTTTCTAATGCCATATTAGAAAAAAAGGAAAATGCAGTAGAAAAATATAAAGGTTTCTTAAAAGCTGGAGGAAGTGATTATCCAATTGATATTTTAAAAGCTGCAGGAGTAGATATGACAGGAAATGGTCCTATTGAAGCAACCATTAAAAGATTTAATGAATTACTAGATATGCTTGATAAATAGCAGAATTTAGGCCGGATTTTTTGAAAGTCCGGCTATTATTTTTTATAGTTTATTTATTGAAATAATTAAGGAGAATTATGGAAAAAGAGTTTTTGAAAAAGTTAATTAATAACTATGGATTTTATATGAAACAATATAGAAGTAATTACAGTAATGAAAATAAGTATATTGCAATTAAAGAAACTGGTGAAGGCAGTTATGCTGTTTTAGTCACAGATGAAATAAAGGAAAACATAGATATATATGAAGCTAATGAATATCTTGCACAAATTAGCAGGAATTTTTCATTAAACGTAATAATATTTTTGAAAAGCAGCAATGAATATATAAACAGTAATGCTGCACCCAATAAAATGGTCATTGATACTTTTGGACATGTAACATGGTGTAGTGAAAAATGTACTCCTTTGATGAATATATTTACTACATTAGGGAATGATAATAGAGAAAAAAGTATTATAAAAAATAAACAAATAACCTTGTCAATAATATTTATAAATGTGTTAATATTTCTGTTATCTGCTTATCTGTCAAAAAATCTGTTTAATATAGATTATGTGCTTCTTATTATTTTGGGTGGTAAATATGGTCCATTAATAAATAAAGGACAATATTTTAGATTATTCACATGTATGTTTTTGCATGGTGGAATAACCCATCTATTATGTAATATGTATTCTCTATATATAGTAGGACAGCAGATAGAAGTAATATACGGAAAATTAAAATATATAATAATTTATGTTATAACAGGAGTATTATCAAGCTTTATAAGCTATATTATGGAGCCTGAGGTATTAAGTGTAGGAGCATCTGGAGCTATATTTGGTTTGGTTGGGGCATTACTTGCTTTTGCATATAGTGAGAGAAACAAAATGAATAAAAAATATATTTCAGGTTTAATCCAGGTAACTATGATTAACCTTATAATAGGCTTTACTATGGACAATATAGATAATTATGCGCATATAGGAGGAGTATTAAGCGGTATTGTTATTGGTTTATTTTTTTACAATATTCAAAAATTGAAAAGGTCAGGAGATAAAACTTGGATAAAAAAAGAAAAATAATAGATTATTTAATTACTGCATTTTTACTGATTTTACTTGGTACATTAGTGTATGATTATTTACTAGGAAAGGGAGATAAATCTTTTAGAATAATTTTAATATTATCAGTAATAGGTGTTTTGTATTTTTTGTATAAAAAAGTATTTTTACATAAATACAGCAGCATCTTTACTACTGTTTTATTATTTGTGTTTTTTTCCATGTATGTGGGAAACATCTTGAATATATACAAAATTATTTCTTTCTATGATAAACTGCTGCATTTTTTTTCTGGAATAATAATAGGTCATATTGGATTTTCTATAGTAAGAAATGTTATAGATGTGAAAAATAATAAATTATTTTTATTTATATTTATAATAAGCTTTAGTGCTGGATGTGCAGCTGTATGGGAATTATACGAATTTACTACAGACAGTTTATTTGGATTTAATTCTCAAAATAATAGTCTTAATGATACTATGTATGATATTATATATGGAATATTAGGAAGTATCTTATGGTGGATGTTTATGGATATTAGAAAAATGTACTTTATAAAAAATAAAAATATTAACAATAGGCAGTAAAAAACTTAAAAAAATAAATTATATTGTTAAAAAATAAAGGTAAAAAATGATAAAATGAAAAAAAGTAAATATATAGCATGAAAAAATGAAAAAAAACTTTCATATTATTTGATAATGTTGTATTATTTAATAGTAAGAAATTTATATAAGCAATAAGGAGAGATTTAAATGAACGGCAAAGAATATGTTTCTAGTGTTTTAGAAAAAGTTAAAAAAGTAAATAGTGGGGAAAAAGAATTCTTAGATGCTGTAACAGAAGTATTAAATAGTTTAACTCCTGTATTTGATAAACACCCAGAATTTATAGAAGGTAGTTTATTAGAAAGAATAGTTGAACCTGAAAGACAATTAATGTTTAGAGTACCATGGGTTGATGACAATGGTAACGTTCAAGTTAACAGAGGGTTCAGAGTACAATTTAATAGTGCTATAGGACCTTATAAGGGAGGATTAAGATTCCATCCATCAGTAAACTTAAGTATAATTAAATTCCTAGGATTTGAACAAATCTTTAAAAACTCTTTAACAGGACTTCCAATAGGTGGAGGTAAAGGTGGATCAGACTTTAATCCTAAGGGCAAATCTGATAATGAAATAATGAGATTCTGTC
Organism: uncultured Clostridium sp.; assembly: GCA_964588775.1. Taxonomy (GTDB): domain Bacteria; phylum Bacillota; class Clostridia; order Clostridiales; family Clostridiaceae; genus Clostridium. The sequence goes on along the minus strand of CAZPRO010000003.1, from coordinate 5,136 downwards.
AAAGCTTTATGTCAGAATTATATAAATATATTGGAGGAAACATGGATGTACCTGCTGGTGACATCGGTGTTGGTGGAAGAGAAATTGGATATCTTTATGGATATTACAAGAAATTACGTTCATTAAGTGATCAAGCAGTATTAACAGGTAAAGGGTTAACTTTTGGTGGAAGCCTTACAAGAACAGAAGCAACTGGTTATGGCTTAGTATACTTTACTGAAGAAATGTTAAAAGATAATGGAACTTCATTTAATGGAAAAACAGTAGTTATTTCAGGATCTGGTAATGTTGCTATATATGCAACTCAAAAAGCACAATCATTAGGTGCTAAAGTTGTAGCTTTATGTGACTCAAATGGATATATCTATGATAAAGATGGAATTAAATTAGATATTGTTAAAGACATTAAAGAAGTTAGAAGAGGAAGAATCAAAGAATATGTTGATGCAGTTCCAACTGCTGAATATCATGAAGGATGCAAAGGTATCTGGACAATTAAATGTGATATAGCTCTTCCATGTGCTACTCAAGGTGAAATTGATGAAGAAAGTGCTAAAGTATTAGTTGCTAATGGAGTTCAATGTGTTTCTGAAGGAGCTAATATGCCTTCAACTTTAGATGCAATTAAAGTATTCCAAGACAATAAAGTATTATTTGGACCAGCTAAAGCTGCAAATGCAGGTGGTGTTGCATGTTCAGCTCTTGAAATGTCTCAAAACAGCATGAGATTATCTTGGACATTTGAAGAAGTGGATGAAAGACTTAAGAACATAATGATTAACATTTATCATAATTCAAAGAACGCAGCTGAAGAATACGGAGTATCAGGAAACATATTAGCTGGTGCTAATATCTGTGGTTTCATGAAAGTTGCAACTGCTATGATGGCACAAGGAGTTGTTTAATAATTATCAATTTATAATTTTAAATTATGTATGATTTTTCTTATAGAAAATTTGTATTATATATAAAGCTGATGCTCTGCATCAGCTTTATATATTTTTTATTAATCTAGCTCCATTTTTCATAGTGTATTATTTCTTCAAGTTTACGTCTTGGACGTTGTTTAGGTTGTTCATCAGCATATCCTAAGCAGATTATTCCACAGACATATTTATCATTTGGAATATTTAATATAGGACGCACATCTTTTTGATCAAACCAGGCTGTCCAACATGTAGATAAACCTAAATGCTGAGCTTCTAGTAGTATATTTTCAATTGCAATTGAAGTATCTCTTATTATCTGCTTTAATTCTGGTTCAGTACTGTTTTCATCCAGATAGATTTCGGCACTGTCTTTTATTCTGCATGAAATATCTGCAACACAAACTATAAATACTGGTGCAGTGAGCATCCATGTCTGATTATGATCAGCTTTAATTAAATCTTTTTTAATTTGATCAGAGGTTACTATAATATAGTGTGCTGGCTGTGTGTTACTACCTGAAGGGGCTAAGCGTGCACTTTCAAGTATTCTTATAATTTTTTCTTCTTCTACATTTTTATCTAAGTATTTTCTTATACTTCTTCTGGCTTTTATTTCTATCATAGGTATTTCTCCTTTTATAAAAAGTAATTTATAGTTATATTTGTGCTTTTGTAAAGTATAACACGTATTATAAAATAAAACCAATTAATTTTACGTTAAAATAAGATTTGACTGATTAAAATGACAGATACTTATTTATTAAGGAATATTTTATGAAGAATATTGAAATACTTTATACAAGGCGTAAATTTAATACTTAGTGAATATTAATTTTATTTTAAGAAATACCTGTTGATTTTTTCAAGTCATTGAAATATTATTAATAGGGGAATTATATAATAATGAAAGTTTAAGAAAATAATAAGCATAATGTTGCTTAACTTAGGAGTGAAATACATGGGAAAATACATTTTTACCATTACGACTTTTTTCCAAATTTTTGTGTTTTGTATTATATGTTATTATTTGGTTATAGCTTTATTTGGATTTTATAGAAAAAAGGAAAATAAGGATTATACACCTAAAAATAAATTTGCACTGCTTATAGCAGCACACAATGAAGAAGTTGTTATTGGGAATTTAATTGAGAGTATGCTAAAGCTTGATTACCCAAAAGAAATGTATGACGTTTTTGTAATTGCCGATAATTGTACCGATAATACAGCAAAAATAGCTAAAGGTTATAATGTTAATGTATGTGAAAGGTTTGTTGAAGACAAAAGAGGTAAAGGTTACGCATTAGAATGGATGTTTGATAAATTATTTAAAATGGATAAAAAATATGATGCAGTAGCCATATTCGATGCCGATAATTTAGTTCATAAAAACTTCCTTAAAGAAATAAACTGGAAATTGAAGCAGGGATACAAAGTTGTACAAGGTTATATAGATAGTAAAAATCCAAATGATTCTTGGATTGCAGCATCCTATTCAATAGCTTTCTGGACACAAAACAGAATGTATCAGCTTGCACATTCTAATTTGGGACTATCAAATCAGATTGGTGGAACAGGATTTGCCATAGAGACAGAAACTTTGAAAAAATTAGGATGGGGAGCAACTTGTCTTACAGAAGACCTTGAGTTTACCTGTAAGCTTGTATTAAATGGAGAAAAAGTAGGCTGGGCACATGATGCAATTATTTATGATGAAAAACCATTAAAGCTTGGACAGTCATGGAATCAAAGAAAAAGATGGATGCAGGGATTTGCTGATGTTGCATCAAGATATTTCTTTAAGTTAATGAAAAAGGCCATTTTTGAAAGAAAATTTTATGTTTTTGATTGTGCACTTTATGTATTGCAGCCATTTGTAACTTTAGCCATAGGAATTGCAGCAGTACTTACAATGCTTCAGGCAAATACAAGGGGACTTAATATTTTTATAATGAGTTATTTGTTTAATGATACTGCGTGGAAATGTTTTGCAGCAGCACAGTTTTTGGTAACACCTATTATACTTACTATGGATAAAAAAGTAAGTAAGGGTTTTCTTGCCATGATGGTTTTGTATTCAAGTAATGTGTTTATAGTTCCGTATTTATCAAATACATTAGGAGATATTCATGTACTGTTTATTGGTGGTATAGCAATGTTGTATAATCTGGCTTTTTTAATCTTAACTGGTTTAATATTAGGAAAGAAAAATTTAATACTATTCTTTAGATTTCTTTTATATGGAGTATATACAATAACATGGCTTCCAATAACCATTCAAGGGATTTTAAATAAAAATAACAAAGAATGGAGTCACACAAAGCATGTTAGAAAAATTGAAATTTGTGATGTATAATTAATATGAAACAGCATAAAATGATAAAGCATTTTGTGCTGTTTCTTTTATGTTCATAAAAATATTTATATATGTACTTTTTTTTAGATGTAGTTTAGAATATATAAAGTAAGAACTAAAAGAGGTAAGAAGTAGGAAGTAAGATATAAGGATGATTCTTCTTGGGAAATTTATACTTAAAAAAGTATAGCTTTTTATATATACTTTTTACCTTAAATTGATGGAGGAGTATTATGGAGTTAAAAAAAGAAAATACATATGATGTAACAGATCTGCGTTCTCTTGAAAAACTTGAACCAGTAAGAGTGAGGCCAGGTATGTATATTGGATCTACAGGAAGTAAAGGGCTGCATCATTGTATATGGGAGATAATTGACAACTCCATTGATGAAATATCTAATGGATTTGGAGATAGGATTTCTATAACTATAAATGAAGATAAAAGCATTACCATATTAGATAATGGAAGAGGAATTCCAACAGGCATACATCCTGTAAAGAAAATTTCAGGAGTGGAAATGGTTTTTACAGAATTGCATACAGGAGGAAAATTTGACAATAAAAACTATAAAACTTCTGGTGGTCTTCATGGAGTAGGAGCAGCAGTTGTAAATGCTTTGTCAGAGTTTTTGGAAGTTCATGTTTATCAAAATGGAAGCATATACAGGCAGAGATTTGAATATGCCTATGATAAGAACATAAAAAGAGATATGCCGGGAACTCCAATTACAAAACTTGAAGTTATAGGAAAAACTAAAGAAACAGGAACAAAAGTAACCTTTAAACCTGATAAAGAGGTATTTTCAACAGTAGATTTTAAGTTTGATATAATAGATGAAAGACTTCAGGAACTTGCTTTTCAAAATAAGGGAATAAGATTATTTCTTAAAGATAAAAGAAAAGGACATGAAAAAGAAAAGGAATACTATTCGGAAAATGGTCTTATTGATTTTATTCATTATTTAAATGAAAGTAAAACTCCAATTCATAATGACCCTATTATTTTTAATGGAGAAAGAGATGTAAATAATAACAAAATGTATGGTGAAGTATGTATGCAGTTTACTGATTCCACAACAGAGTATATTGCAAGTTATGTAAATAATATACCAACTACAGAAGCCGGAACTCATGAAACTGGATTCAAAACAGGAATGACAAGAGCTTTTAAGGAATGGGCAAAAAAATTAAATCTCATAAAAGAGAAGGATAAAGAGTTTGAAGGGGATGACTTAAGGGAAGGCATGACAGCCATTGTAAGAATAAAAATAACCAATCCTGTTTTTGAAGGGCAGACAAAAACCAAGCTTGGAAACAATGAAGCTTATACAATGATGAACGATTTGGTTTATACTAAATTTTCTGAATGGATAGAAGATAATAAGCCTTTAGCAACCATAATAATTAATAATGCTCTTGAAGCTGCAAAGAGAAGAGATAAAATAAAAAAAATAAATGATGCAGAAAGAAAGAAAATTGGTAAAGGAGCAGCACCTCTTGCTGGTAAGGTTGCAGTATGTACCTTAAAAGACAAAAGTGTAAGAGAATTTATTGTAGTGGAAGGAGATTCTGCTGGTGGTTCTGCAAAACAGGCAAGAGATAGAAGATTTCAGACCATTATGCCTTCAAAGGGTAAAATAATGAATACTGAAAAGCAAAAGCTGGAAAATGTCTTGGCATCAGAGGAATTAAAAATATTTAATACGGCAATTGGGACAGGAACACTAGATAACTATAATGAAGATGACTTAAAATATGATAAAATAATTATTATGAGTGATGCTGATGTGGATGGATATCATATAAGAACTTTATGGATGACTTATGTATACAGATATATGAGACCTCTTATAA
>CAZPRO010000002.1:0-63266 GCA_964588775.1 uncultured Clostridium sp. | reverse complement strand
AAATATGAACTTCATAATATATTTATTAGATGATAACTTACAATGAGAGGAAAAATATGTATAGAAATGATAAACATGCATGCAATAATATTATGTATGCAAGAGCTTATATAAAACCTCAAACTTATAAAAACTTGTTTTCATGTAAGGAAGGATTTATTAAAGGTACAATTTTTAAAGATCTTTATCAGCCTTACAATGAGAAAAGCAAATGTTAGTGAGGTGAATTTATATGTCTGAAAATACAACTTTATTAGAAAATGTAATTATATATAAATTCTGTGCTGTAGAATTAAATTTATATTTGGATAATTTTCCAAAAGATGCAGAAGCATGTGAAGATTATGAACGGGTAAGCAGAAAACTTCATGAAGCAGAAAAAGAATATGAACAGATATGCGGACCACTTTATAATTTTGGATCTTCCTACTGTCAAAACCCTGAAAAATGGATTAACACCCCATGGCCATGGGAAAAGAACTATAAGGAGGTTTAAAATTTATGTGGTGTTATATGAAAACTCTTCAATATCCTATTAATTTAAAGTCAAAAGACTTAAAAATGGCAAAATATTTAATAACTCAATATGGCGGACCTGATGGAGAATTGTCTGCTTCATTAAGATATTTAAATCAAAGATATACAATGCCTACTAATAAAACAAAAGGATTGCTTACAGATATTGGAACAGAAGAGTTAGGTCATGTTGAAATGATAGCCACAATGGTATATCAACTTATGTCTAACGCATCAATTTCTGAACTTGAAAAAGCAGGACTTGGCGGTTCATATGCTGACAGGGGCAAAGCATTGTTTTATGTAGATGCTAACGGAAATCCATGGACTGCAAGCTATATTACTTCTAAAGATGATCCTATAGCAGATCTTCATGAAGATATGGCAGCAGAGCAAAAAGCAAGAGCTACTTATGAAAATCTTATAAACTTAACTGATGATGTTGAAATAAGAAAAATCCTTACTTTTTTAAGAGAAAGAGAAATTGTTCATTATCAAAGATTCGGTGAAGCTTTAGTTCAAGTACAGGATACTATCTGTAAATAGATTAAAAATGAATCTCAAACTCATAAGAATTTGAGATTCTTCTCTGTTCCAACTATTTTAAAAAGAATTATTAAAATGTATCCCTGTTTTAATTATTATTTTCTACACTTTCCGCCTGACTTCCTGCATTTTCAAACGAATTCACCAGTATATAATTACTATTACCAGTTTTAATGTACTTCATTTCAACTTCATCTCCAACTGCAGAAATGGCTACAGATCTTGCAGTTTCTGTAGATACAGAAAATACATTATTATTACCAGAAATTTTTATATCATAAATACTTGTGCCATATTTTATTACAAGACCTATTCTTTCAATTGTTCCTCTTACTATTTCTTCATTATTTCCACCTTCAAGTGAAATATTTGTATTTGTAAGTCCTTCTAAATATTTATTTAATGTACTTTGAAGGTTATCTCCAACACCAATTGTATTATAATTTTTAACATTAACCATAGCATACTGCTTCACTAAACCATTAGCATCTTTTAATGTCATAAAATATGTAGGCTCATTTTGTATATTTACCAAATATGGAAATGTTGCACTATATCCATACTGCTGAACTTTTCCTTCAGCTGATTTCATGCTGGCACTTTCTGTTGCACCTGAAGTTTTATAAATCTTTGTTTCACCAGTTCTTGTATCTGTTAGAGTAAAACCAACCAAAGATTCATCACTGCCTACTGAAGTTATTCCTGTATAATAGTAGCATTTACCATCATTGTAAATAATATTCATACCATCTGTTGTTGTAAGTTTATCTTTATCTGTAAAGTTCAAAACTCCATGAACAAGTTCTCCCCACTTGTTTAAATATCTGTTTATATAGCTCTTTGGCTGGATTCTATCAATCCATTGAGGGGCATTATCAATATCATAAATTTCAAATTCACCTGTTTGAGCATCCATAACAAGAACACCAATGGCTTTACTTTCTTCTATTCCTACTCCATTATCATATCTTGTAACTACATAATATGGTCTTCCGTTGTCATCAAGTTCAAATGTATAATCTGTATGACCAGCCTTCATATCCCTAAAATATACAGCTCTTTTTAAATCACTAAAAATATAAGCTGAATCAAGATATTTTATTTTTATATCTTTATTATCAAGCTGAGTTACAAGCTGTACATCATTTTGATTTGTAGCACTTACCTTAATATATCCTTTAGTTCCTTCCCTGTTACTAAACCATTTTAAAAGCGAAGAATGTTCGAGAGGTCCTACATAATATAGTTCTCCATTAATACTTTGAAGATTAAGTTTTCCTACTGTAACCTGACTTCCAAGACTTGCAATTTCACCAAGCTTTTTATCTGCCAGTTTATCAGCTAACTCCTCATCAATTATGGGAAGTTGTTTTAAATCAATATATTCTACTTCATTTGAAAACTGAACTTCTTCAATATTGCCAATTAAATTTCTATGAGCCTTGTAATTTACAAAAGGACTACACATAACTGCTGTTGCAACATAAATTAAAAATACACCTGCTCCTGATATAATAAATTTCTTATTTCTAATAAAAATTCCATACCCTGCAGTAACAATTACAAATAATCCACATATTACAGCAGCATTAAGACTAAAATCAAGTATAAAAGCACTATTTAATACCATTAATATGGCAACTAAAAAATAACTGCCTGCAAGTATTTTTAGATAATTAATAATTTTCTTTTTATCTTCCACATTTATCCCTCCTTCATTTTAATGTTTTGATTATAACATAAAGAGTTTTTTAATACCATATGCTTTATTAAAAATCTTTTATGTGCCAATAGATTCCATAAACTGTAGGTGTTACAAGTATACCTTTAACTTTAATAAACATTGGAATATTGTATAAGTAAATTTTGCACCTTGTAAACTTATATTTTATATAATAAAAAAGGAGCTGTCACACAAAGCTTAAATCATGCCATATATAGTATCAAACAACTTGTTTAATAGACTATATAAGTAGTTGGATTTCTTAATGCGACAGCCCCTTTTTTTACGCCTAAACTAATATTCAGTTATATATTCCTATTTAAAATCTTCGATTCTAATTATATTATTAATCTTTTCTGTTGATCCTAAACTTTTAATTTCTTTAATTGCATTGTTAAACTGTCCTTCTTTTGTTTTATGAGTAATAAGAACTATTGTAACATTTCCATTTTCTTCATCACCTTTCTGAATTACAGAACGGAGACTTATATCATTTTTACCTAGAATAGCTGTTATTTCACCTAAAACTCCTGGTTCATCAAAAACAGTTGCACGTACATAATACTTACTTTCAACTTCATCCATTGGAAGTATTTCTCTCTTCCATAAGTTATTTTTTACAACAGGATTAGTATTTTCACAATCCACACCATTTCTTACTATTGTGACAATATCAGATACAACTGCACTTCCTGTTGGAAGATCTCCTGCACCTCTTCCATAGAACATAATATCTCCAACTGCATTGCCGTTTATAAATACTGCATTAAATGAATCATATATGCTTGATAATGGATGTTTCTTTGGAATCATGGTTGGGTGAACTCGAAGTTCAACTTTTCCATTGGTTTCTTTGGCAATTGCAAGAAGCTTAATTCCCATGTTAAATTCTTTAGCATATTTCATATCAACAGCTTCAACTTTTGTTATTCCTTCTCTATAGATACTGTCAACATCAATCTTGCTTCCAAATGCTAATGCCGCAAGTATTGCAAGTTTGTATTGTGCATCATAGGCTTCTATATCTGATGTTGGATCTGCTTCTGCATATCCCTTTTCCTGTGCTTCCTTTAATACATCATGAAAATCAGCACCTTCCAGTTCCATTTTACTTAATATATAATTTGTTGTACCATTAACAATGCCATATAATTTTTCAATTTTATTTGCAGTAAGGCTTTCATCTATACCTTTAATTATTGGAATACCACCTGCAACACTGGCTTCATAATGGAACATAACACCCATATCATCAGCTTTTTCAAAAAGTGCATCCCCATCATTTGCAATAAGCATCTTATTTGCTGTAACTACATGCTTCTTCTTATCCATAGCTTTTAGCATGTATTCTCTTGCTGGTTCCATGCCACCCATAACTTCAATTACAATTTTAATCTCATCATCATTTAAAATATCATTAAAATCTGTTGTTACCATTTCATCTGGAACTTCAACACCTCTTGCCTTATTTTTGTTTCTTACAAGAATTTTTGCTATTTCAACTTCGTAGCCAGCTCTTTTTCTTATTTCTTCTTTATTAGCATTTAAAATCTTATACACACCACGGCCAACATTCCCCAAACCAAGTAGTGCTACTTTTACTTTTTTCATATTTTATGCCCCCATTATTTGATATTTTTAACTACATATCTTTTATTATAATTAAATTATTATTTTTTTTCCACACTTAATTATAATTATTTAAATAAATACAATTTCAAAACAATAATATTGTCTTTTAATCATAATTTCTAATAGGCATAATCACCATTTTTTATGGGCATTATGAAAAAAATAAATAATAATAAATATTACTATTAAGTAAAAAACCAAAAACTTTATCATAAATATCTCCACCTTTTAAAAACACCTTTTAATCCAGCCATACCGTATATATATATATATATATATATTATTTACATATTATAAACTATATTACATTATGTATAATTTCTTTTTTAATTTGTTGTAACTAAAATATACTCTAAACATTCAACATATATATATATTATAAATTTATATATGGAGGATTAAATTATAAGATGAAAAAGAAAAAATTAATATTTATTTCCTTTATTCTTATATTTATTTTTACTGCATCAGCTATTCCTTGTTTTATTACCATAAACTTATTAAATAGAATAAATATTAAACCTAAAGAGCCTGTTTCTGACAAATATGTAACGGATATTTCTTCCTCTGACTCTCAAAAAAGCTTAAATTCACCTCAGATTATTAATATTCTTTTTTTAGGAATTGACAGTCAGGATAAGGAACCTGGCCGCTCTGACTGTATTATGATTTTTTCTCTAGATCAAAAACATAATAAAATTAAATTATTATCAATACCACGGGATTCATATGTAACAATAAGTTCTTTAGATACAAAAGATAAAATTAACCATGCTTATTCCTATGGAGGTCCAGCTTTTTCCATAGATACAGTAAATAATAATTTCAATTTGGATATTTCCAGTTATATTAGTGTTAATTTTTCAACATTTCCTAAACTTATAGATTCTATAGGTGGTATTGAACTTACTATAACTGAAGATGAAATTGAATTTATAAATGACTATATTGACTCTGTTAATGAATTAAACAGTACTAATTCCAATCACATAAATAAAGCTGGAACCATGAAAGTTGATGGAACGCAAGCTCTTGCATATTCAAGAATAAGATATACTCATGGAGATGATTTTAAAAGAACCCAAAGACATAGAATTATAATAAATCAAATTATAAATAAAATTAAATCACTTCCTTTAACTCAGTACTATTCATTGCTAAATAATAATATTTCATCAGTTGAAACTAATTTATCCAAATATGAAATTATTTCATATTTTAAAATTTTTCTTTCACTTCATAATGCTCCTGTAATTGAAGAAAGATTTCCCTGTGATGAGGATAGCAGTGGAAAATTAATTAATGGTGTTTATTACTATGTATTTAATGAAGATAATACTATAAAAAAAATTCATAATTTTATATATGAAGAGTAGGGAGACTAGCTATGAACAATCATATTAACAATTTAAAATGGCTTTATATAAAATGCAGAAAATTTATTCCTCATATTATTGTTATAACCATAATATGTTCACTTAAATCTTTAATAAGTGTAGGAACAGCTCTATGTACAAAATATATTATAGATTCATCCTATACAGGAAGCATATCTACTGCAAAAAAATGGATTCTATTTTTAGGCTTAATGCTTTTGGCTGCAATTGTATTAAGTTCTTTAGATACTATTTTTTCAACATACTCATCTGAAAAAATACGTAATGATCTTCAGAAAAAAATCTATTTCCATATTATAAACAGTAAATGGTCTGAGCATAACAAATATCATAGCACAGATTTTTTAACAAGAATCACAAATGATGTAACTTCAATTGTTGATATGATTATTTATACTATTCCCAATATTATTTCACTATCTGTTTTACTTATAACATCCTTTGGGGCAATATTTTTACTTTCTACCGAATTAAGCATAATAGCTGCCCTTCTTTTTCCCTTTCTTATACTGTTAAGTAAAATATATGGTCATAAATTAAACAAATTTTATATATCAATTCAAAAATGTGAATCTTTTTTTAATAAATTTGTTCAGGAAAGCTTTAAAAACATTTTAATAGTAAAAAGTTTCTGTCTTGAAAAGAACCGGCTTAAGGATTTTAGTAATATACAAAATGAAAGATTTAATCTTAAAATGAGAAGAAGTTATTTAAGCTGTATTTCCAACGGCTTTTTTTCATTAAGCTCCTTTAGCGGCTATTTTATTGTACTCATGTGGGGTATATATGAATTCAATACATCTTCATCAGATATATTTGGTAATCTAACAGCCTTAATACAGTTGTTCAGCAATATCCAACAGCCAATTTATGGTCTTGCATCAGCTTTTCCTGCTTTAATCTATGCCATTAGTGCAGCCCAGAGATTAATTGAACTTGACAATATGGAATTAGAACATATATCCAGATTATTAACATGTCATAATTCTTTTGAACACATTAACAGCATTCCCTATACTTTAGAACTTAAAGCTGTAAATTTTGGATATGATACCGATAATAAAATCTTAAAAAACATTTCTCTTACATTACATTCAGGAGACATTGTTGGAGTCATTGGTGAATCAGGACAGGGAAAAACCACATTAATAAGACTGCTTTTAGGACTTATAACGCCATCATCAGGTCATATATTAATTAACAATGAAATTCTTACTGCCAAACACAGAAAACTCATTTCTTATATTCCTCAGGGCAATACTCTGTTTTCAGCAAGTATAATTGATAATATAAAAATTGCCTATCCTGCTGCTGATGAAGCTGCTATAAATAAATGTCTTCGTTTATCAGCATCAGAAAATTTTATAAACAGCCTTCCCTTTAAAATCAATACTATTTTAGGTGAAGATGGCAGTGGAATTTCAGAAGGTCAGTGCCAAAGATTATGCATTGCACGTGGTCTTCTAAAACAGACTCCCATATTAATATTAGATGAAGCTACAAGCTCTTTAGATAATATGACAGAACTTAATATATTAAAAAATATAACCTCATTAAAACATCATCCCATATGTATAATAATCACTCACAGACCAGCTGCTCTTTCATTCTGTAATAAAATTTATGAAATAAAAAATTCCAAGCTTATTATAAAATAAAAATAAGGGTTGTCGCTTAAAAATTAAATTATAATTACACTTTTAATACGACAGCCCTTTCTTTTAGCTTACTATTTTTTTTATAATCTCCATCTGCTCATAAGCTGTAAATAAATTTACAGGTCTGCTTATTTTAAAACATGGAATATCTTTTGCTATTTTCAGCAAAACATTAAAAACTTTTTTCTCAAGACCTATAACCCTGCTGATTTCTTTTTCATATAAGTTATCTCTTATACATTTAATTTTATTAACCCCACTTATTTTTTCTATGTTTACCTTAGTAATATTATGATTCTCTACAATTTGAAAAACCGCTTTTAATGGAATAGATTTATTTAAAAAATTATTTATTGAACGTACTGCAAATTTATCTCTTTCTTCATTTATATATATAAGTTCCTTTACATTATATCCAAATTTATCTGCTGTATCCCTGCATAACTTCTGCTGTGGATAACCAGGCTTTATCTTAATTATGTTATGGTCCATATCTACTACTCCAACATCATCTGACACATATTTGTATCCGCTTAATATAAACTGAGTTACAAGGGTTGATTTTCCAGCTCCACATTCACCAGTGATAAGCACTGCACCATTATTTATTGCAATTACTCCTCCATGAAGCATTGCTGTTTTTCTTTGTGCCATAAGAAGAAAAAATGCTCCTGAAAGAAGATATGATTTTATATCTTCACAATCTCCATTTTTCATTGGCATAATATCAATATATTTTCCATTATATATTCTAAAAACTGCTGTGTTTTTTATATAAAACCAGTAATCATAATTACCATAATAACAATCATTATTATTCCTTATACTATCTAAAATATATTGCGGCATTTTGGCAATTCTTACTTCTGTATCTGTTTCAGAAACTTCTGAAATTTCTATTACCTGCTCTATTTTAAAATCACATTGAAAATTAATTCCAAATACACTGTAATAATATTTTTTCATTCTGCCTCCTAAACTTTTTTTGTAGTCTTTTTATATTTCTGCACTACTGCATAACCTTCTCCTCTGCCTCCCATAACATACACATCTCCACATCTTAACCATGCATGTGCAGTCATTTTTGAATCTCTTTTTCTAACCCCCATATATAAAGTGCTTTCAATTCCTTCCTGTTTCAATAATATTCCACATGTCATAGCTTTTACAAAACATTCACTGTGCCATGGAGTATATTTTGATACAATCTCAGTAATGTCTCCTAGTTTTTCTGCCATTAATTTATCATTCTTGCTTATAATAGCATCCGATTCCTTATTTTGTTCACCTAACATTTTATTGTACTTTCTAATAGGAATTCTATTTATAATAAAATTACATATTCCTGTAATAAAAAAAGCCTTTATAAATAAAAGCTTCTCTTTACTATTATATGACAAATATTTTTTTATTTTTTTCACTACACTACTAAATGCATTCATTAATAAATTCTCCTTATTTTATTGAGGAACTGTCTAATTTTTAATACTATAAATTGTAGTATTAATAATATGACAGTCCCTTTAGCTTACTTCAAGCTACCTTTTGCAGCCACTATGACTTGGTCTATGACATGACTTTGAATCCTTGGTTTCTCTTATATTTAATTCCTCCATTTTAGGTTGTTTCCATGCTTTTTTTGTCATTTTAATTTCCTCCATTCAATTGAAATTTATAGGTTCTTTCCTTTTGAATCACCTATAATATATATATTAGTGCCTATACAAAATTATAACTTTTAATTATATATTTCTATCAACTTATTTTTTTTTAGTTCCTCAAGAAAACTTATAACACCATGTTCACACTCAGCATCTTCAACATCATACTCTTCCTTTATATTATTAATAACCTGTTCAACTGTTACTTTTTCATTAATATTTTTCCATATACTTCTTCCTACTGAATTTAATGCAAAATATTTTCCTTCTTGTAAATTCATCATAACTATTTCATCATCAAGTTCAGTTGAATTAATGTCTTTTGACTGAATTACAATTGTTTTCTTACTTAACACCATAGCATCTCCTTAAAATATTATTTATAATTGAAATTTATTAATTGTTTTTTGTCTTATATATCCAATACTTATTGACTTTATTATATTTTTTAATATTAATAATACATTAAATTTTTCAATATATAATGCCCTGAAAATATGATGTATCCATGCAACAGGAATAAGTAAAATACTAATATTTTTTACATATGAATATTGCTGCCTTAATTTATTTACAGAAGGAAATACAAATTGTTTAATTCTCCTGACACTATTTATCATGCATCTATGTTCTTTGTCATATCTGCATAAAATGTCATAATATCTTGATTGGTTTTTATCAAATTCATTTTTTATTAAGAATATATATTTATATAACATTTTTATATCATTTTTTCTAGAATATAATAAAATACACTGTGGTATATCTATATCCCATTCTTTATTTAGAAATAAAGCAACTCCTGCAAAAAATCTTTTTATAGAATACTTATTCATTTTATCTATAATACTATCCCAGTTAATATAATCTTTCTCCTTTTCTATTATTAATGCCAGATCATAAAGCTGACTTAATGAGAATCCTCCATATTTAATATGAACTGACATGTGTATACTGAGATAAATTATAGTATCTTCCACACATAGTGTATTTATCTTCAAATTATAGAAATCTGACACTACAGACCTGCTCCATAACCCTTTTTCAAATTCTTCTACATTGCCATTGTAATATTCATCATTATTTATTAATTTTATATGTGCTTCTATTTCAATTTTATCCTTAGAATAAAAGCTTTTGTGAATAGGATGACTTTCATGACTTTCCATATATCCCATTTCTATTAAAGTGTCTAATATTTCTTTATAATCCTGCTCTTTGATAAGAATATCAATATCACTCATAACTCTGTTTTCTGGAACACTATAATATTTTCTTACTGCCATACCTTTTAAAACTATAATTTTAATATTTTTATCTGCAAGTCTGTTTACTATTTCCTTTAAAATATTAATATTATGAATTTCATTAATTCTCATGTTTCTAACTATGTTTCTTACTGATACTGTTTTTAAAAAAATGTCTCGTATTTTTGTGGTATCCATATAACTATATATTACAGTTAACACATTATTGCTCATTGCCATACTGATAAAATATTTCCAATCTATATTTTTATCTTCTATGTTTATTATTTTATTATCTCTTATGGATGATTTTAAAATTTTAAGAAGCAGCTTATTCTCTTTTTTCAAAATTTTCCTCTCCTTTTTTACTTTTTATAAATAGTATATTCTTTATATATATAAATATAGATTTATATATACGTCTTCTTTCAGTTTTATTAATCAAAATCATATAGCCGCTTAAAAGTCCCAGACAAGTACAAACAATTATTGTATATATAAACCTTATCCATGAATTTATAACTACACATTGTCTTATAAGAAAAAACATAAACATAATAACAATAAAATTAAACATGCCTCTCAACATACTTTTAAAAAATACAAATTTATCTATTTTTAATATGTGTGCTGCATAAACAGGAGTAAAGATTAAATACTGCATTACTAATAATATTGAACTTACACCAGCTATGGCAAATACTCCTAATGTTGTATATTTAACACATATAAATACAATAATAAAACTAACCATACCAGTACATAATGACACAATCACAGGCATTTTCAATTTCTTATAAACAGAAAATAAATTATTTAAAGAACGGTTTAATCCACTTATTAGTAATGGAATAACCCCTATTACCGTAAGCTGCTGAATAAGAATTATATCATCTTTTTTCATTGATGGAAGCCATAAACTATAAAAATCATATCCAAAAATTATGACACCTGATATAATAGGAAGAATTATTAAAGATGTAACATGCATAGATTCTTTAACTGTGTCTATAAGATTTTTAATATTATCAGCTGCATAAAACATAGTAAACTTAGGTTCATATACCCATACTATAACGCCAATAAATGAAAAAATTATATTAGGTATTGACTTAGAAATGGACACTATGCCCATAATCCCGCTTCCTATAAATAAATTAACAATAAAAAGATCCATGCCATCAATTAAAATCTGGCTCATATTATTAATTGAATTCCATATACCTAATGAAAAAACATCCTTTATACTATTCATATTAAAAAGTTTAAGATTTAATTTAATCTGTGGCAGAAGCTTTTGAAAATATCTTATATTTTCAATTCCACTAATTAGTGTAAATCCTAATACTGATATGGCTATAAAATAAATTTTAGGTTTAAATGTACTAAAAACAATAACCAGAAGCAGTAATCTTAAACATATTGCTTTAAGATTAATTATAGAGGAGATATCTATTCTGTCTGATACATATGCTGCTACTGTAAAGACCAATATTACTAAAGTAATAATAAAATTTAAACAGGTTAAAAAAAATGTTATTTTTACATCCCTTATAAGATAAAAGGGAATATTAATAAAATACTGAAGACTGACAGTAGTAATAACTGCAATTACCAGTAGTATGAAAGCCATAATAAGATTTGCACCAAAAATGGAATTGAAATATATATTTGCTCCCTTTATATCATTTTTATTAAAAAGTATTATAAGGAATCTTCCTGCTACAGAATTAATTGCAACTGTTAATATTGAAGCATAATTTACCATATTATTAGTAAGTCCAATAAAACCATATGCTTCTGAACCTATTTTACTTACTATTATGGGAGTAATAAAAAAGCTTACACATAAATTAACTAAAAAAAATAATATGCTTGTACTAAGATTTAAAATAAGCTGTTTTCTTTTCATGTTTTAACATGATGAACCATTCCATTATTATCCATTCTATTGTCAAGCATATTAAATATATGATTATCTATTTTTTCATCAAATTTACGTGCAAAAAACTTATTCTCTGCTTTTATAATTTTATCATAATCATTACTCTTTAAAATATCAGGATGATAATCATTTATTCTTATATATCTTAAATTATTATTTTCAATTTTCAAATCTCTGCCTGTTAATAAAATACTTTGAAAAAACATTTCATCAGGTATATGGGTATGCCTAAAATAAGACAATACCGATTTATTATTATTTATATAATTTAATATATACTGTATTCCTTCATTACTTAAACACCACCATTGAGAACCTTTATACATGGTAAGGTTTTTGTATGGTTTCCTTCTTACAGGTAAAAAATCAAATATTTTTTGAATAATCCTCCTCATTAAAGTATTTTTATCAAATATCTTATATTTCATGTATCTTTGGGAGCACCAGTAATTATCTTTATTAATTTTTTCATACTCTATATAATTGCAGGGATAACCTATACTTAAATAATCCTTTAATGATTCTGCTGTTTTTATTGGATAATCCATGCCGCTTAGTAATATATAATAATCATATTTTTTCTTTTTATATGCAGCATTAATTAAATTGAGAGTAGCTTCTACCATTGTATATCCACCCCAATTTATACTTATTCTTTCTTTTATATAAATAATATTATCCTTCCTATAACAAAAATTTTTCAATTTTGCTTTTTTATCAACATGAATAAAAACATCATCCTTTAATTTACTTAATAATCTTGCCACCTGATTAGGATTAGTATGAACTAAAATAAGATACGCAATATCCATTTTTTACTCCTTATTTTATTTTTTTTGCTGGAACACCTGCAATGGTAATTCCCTTTTCATAAAATGATTTTGTTACAACTGAATTTGCTCCAATAACAATATTATCTGCTATATAAATGTCTCCTATAATCTTTGCACCAATTCCAATATTAACATTATCTCCTATTATAGGTGCTCTGTTAGAAAAACCATTATTTCCAATACAATTATCCCCATGTAATCTGCAGTTTTCTCCTATTCTTGCATAGCCATTTACAATAATTCCTCCCATATGATCTATTACAAGCCCTTTTCCAAAGCAATTATGACATATATGAATGCCGATTTTGTTTCCAAGAGTATTTCTTCTGTTTTCATAATAAAGTCTCATAAAACGCTTAATTATATTATCTGATGTATTAAAATAAAATTCTTCATATCTTAATAGTCTTAAAAATCTTTGTATTTTTTTATGCTGGTCATTTAAAATGTATATTCTTATTTTTTCTTTTAAATTCTTATTTTTATAATATTGATTATCCTTAAAAATATATTGTTTTAAATCATCCTTACTTTTTATCATTCATATTTACCTCTAATAATTAAATATGCTCTACATAATAAGAATATAATCATATAAAGCTTAAATTTTTCAGCATATGAAAATATACCTTTTATTAATGGAAGTTTTCTTATGGGATATTCTTCTAAAATATTCTGAAGAAGACTATCATTTGCAATAAATTTTATCCTTTTTAAAGTTTGTCTTAAATTCTTATTATCTTTTACTTCATGCAAAAGACATATACGCACTCTTGCAATAAACATCCTGCTCAGTCTTATCTGTGCTTTATCATATATTTTAAGTGTCTTAAGTTTTTCTACAAGTTCATAATATAATATCTTTTCCTTAAAAAATCTTTCTTTTAAATAAGTATTAGTTAATGATAATAAATTATTTCTATAGTGATAATATGGATTTTCATCCACTACACATATTTTTGAATTCTTAATATAATCAATATTAAAAATTATATCTTCTGATATAAACTCCCTTTCAGAAACAAAAGCTATCCCATTTTCAAAAATTATTTTTGATGAATATATACCTTTCCATACAGACATTCCAATAACATCATCTTCTCTTCCCTCTGGTAATGCTCCAATCATATTTAATAAAATATAATTTTTAATTTCATGATTTTTGTAAACATCCTTATCCATCCTTAAAGGCCAGCACTTCTTTTTTCCCTTATTATTAAAACTTTGAAAGCCGCATAAACATGTGTCTGCATTATAACTCACTGCCTTATTATACATATTCTCATACATTTCTTTTGAAATATAATCATCACTGTCAACAAAAGCTATAAATTCTCCAGAGGCTGCTTTTATTCCAGTATTTCTAGCCATTCCAAGCCCTTCATTTTTTTTATGAATTACTTTTATTCTTTCATCTAATGCAGCATATTCATCACATATTGAACCACTCAAATCTTTAGAACCATCATCTACCAGTATTATTTCTATATTTCTCAATGATTGTGCAACTATAGAATCTATACACTCTTTTATATAATTTTCTTCATTATAAACAGAAACAACTACACTTACACAAGGTCTCATACTTTATTTTCACATCCTAACACTTGAGAATATACCTTTAAAATTTTTTCTTTAAGTGCATCATTTGAATATTTTTCTATTACCCTTTTCCTTGCAGCTTCCCCCATTTTTCCTATACAATAATAATTTTTTATCATATATTCAAGTGCATTATATATTCCATTACTAAATTCCCTGTAATTACTTAATTTAACTTTAATGCCACAATCATCTCCTACACTTTCTGATGGTCCAGCAGCATCAGATGTTATTATGGCAAGTCCACATGCCATTGCTTCAAGAATTGCAGTTCCCCCTGGCTCCTTTAGTGTAGGAAGACAAAATATATGATGTCTGTTTAGTATCTTTGGCATATTTTCATAATTAACATTTCCCAGCATATTTACATGATTGTTAAGTGAATTTTTTAATATATATTTTTCCATTCTTTTTTTCTCTCTTCCACATCCTGCAATAGACAATGTTATATTATTGTATCCCTTCTTTATAAGTTTATTAAAACATTCTAATAATATAAAACATCCTTTAAATTTCTCCAATCTTCCCACATAAATTATTTTTATCATATTATAGCTGACTGCTTTTTCAGGCGTGAATCTTTCAGTATCAACGCATGTATCAAATATTTGTACAGTTTTACTCAGAACTTCATCAGGCAGTATTTCTTTCATTTTTTTAGTTCCTATTATTATTTTTTCTGAATTAATGAAATATTTTTTCCACTTAAAAGATTTTCTTATGCAATAATAAAATCCTTCCTTTAATATATCCCTAATTGTTTTACATCTTGCAAAACCTGAAGGTATTCCTATTCCACCTCCTACTGGTCCTATAAGCATGGGAATATTGAATTTATAAAAATCATTATAAGAATGTATGCCTGCTGGTGTAAGACAGCTTATAAGTGTAATATCATTGGCAACTTTTATCACTTCTTTTATTAATTTTTTTACTTTTTTTATAAAAATAAAATATTGAATATTATAAGCACCCAATTTGTTAGCATATTTTATTATTCTTTCCTTATTATCTATATATACAAATTCTGTATTATTAAAATTGATCTTTCTAAGCCTTTTTTTATGCCTGCTATCTGTATAAACTACAATTTTATATGTGCTGTTTAATATTTTTACCCATGAAAATGCAACTTGTGCTTCTGAACCCATATATGGATTTATATCAAAAGCTATAATAATTATTTTTTTATTATTATATTTCATTTTTTCCCTATTCCTGTAATTGCTTAAATTTATAATTTTTAAATACAAGACCTGATAATGTCCAAAATGTAAAACCCACCTCAGATAATCCAAAAGCAGAATTATAAATCAATGTGCTTGCTATAATAAATATGCATCCTTGATATCCTAGTATTACCCAATTATTTTTATTGCTTTTTCTATATAACTTACAGGCATTAAAAAACATTGAAAAAATCATAAGTATCATTAAAAAAGTGCCTGCATATCCGTTTTCAGCTAAATAATAGGGCATATAAAAAAAATAATATCTTAAGTATCCATAAATCTCATAATAATTTCCTTTTAAATATTCTTTAGTGCTTGGTGAAGCATTTCCTATACCTACACCAAAAACAATATTGTGGGAAGGTTTTAAAATTATTTTTGTAACTTTTCTACACCCATTAAGCCTGTTTACCATAACTCCATCAGAATTGTATGACGTTTTATTTAAGGTTTTATTTAAATAATCTACACTGTAAATTTCATTAATGCTCTTGAAGTTTTTATATATACTTACATAAACACTAAAAGAAATACCTATTCCAATGGTAAACAATAAACATAAAAATATTAATCTTTTTATACATTTCTTTTCCATTTTATTGATAAATATCATAATCATCATGAATATCATTGTTCCTGGAATTAAAATAAATGCGGCCCTTAATTCTCCAAGTACACACTGAAGACCAATTATACTTAATATAACTAATACATTTATACATTTTTTGTCTTTTCTATGTATATATCTTGATATAGAAAAACAAAGCAGCATTGTGAGAAGAATAAGTGCAATTCCTGTTCCTCTGTTTCCAAATAAACCTGATACTCTGTCATTGGGATTATCCATAAAAATTTTATTTAAAGTTTTAAACTCGTAAATAGTTGTCATTACCTGCATAATAAGTAATGCTTTAATTATATTAATTATAGTTTTTTCTTTTAATTTTATGTCCAGATAATATGCTCCAAAAAATATAATTATAAATCTATACCAATTTTTTGATGCCCATAAAAATTTTATTATATTATAATCATTAAAAATAAACGATATAATTTGAAAAACAGCTATTAATAAAATATATTTATTTATAAAACATATACTCATTTTTTTCTTTAAACAAAAATATGTGTATAAACATTTTATTAGTATTAAAAATGCAAAAAAATCAGGAATGTATTTTAAGGGAGACGGCATAAATAACTCTTCTGTTAAAAATCCCTGAAAATAAGCACTCAATATTGTAACTAAGAGTAACCTGTTATCATTTGATAAAAAATATAAAATTAATAATGTATATATAATAAGCAATCCAAATAAATTCAATATATTTTCTTCGTTAATAACACTGATTAATGAAATAAATATTAATATTAAAAAGAAATATACATAATTTCTGTAAATGTGTAACTTTATATTAAATATAAAATTATCTATACAAATTATATTTTTTATATATTTTTTCATCTTTTACACCATTTAAAACAACTCCAATAATATTTGCACTTATATTGGATAATTTTTCTATTCCTTTATTTAAACTTTCCATACGGGATTTATAAGCCCTGCTTACTAATATAGTTCCATCTGCTTTCTCTATTAAAATCTGAGTATCTGTAAAAAAATCAATTGCTACTGTATCAATAATTATTAAATCATATTCCCTTTTCAAATTTTCAAAAAAATCATTCATATTTTGAGATTCAAGTATGTCTGCTGGATTTCTTGGAATCTTTCCTGACAAAAGAACTTTTAAGTTTTGATTATAATCTATTGCTACCTTATCAATAAAAACCTCTTTATTGATTATTTCTACTAATCCTTCTTCCTTTTCTGAATAAAAATAATTCTGTAATGCTGGTTTACGTAAATTATAATCAATAAGAATTACTTTTTTTCCTATTTTAGCAAATGATATTGCAAGATTTGATGCAACTGTTGACTTTCCTTCATTAATATCTGTACTTGTCACAACCATTATTTTTGCTTCTTTGCCTTTGTTAATATGCTGAATTTTTGTACGCATTATTCTATATGATTCCATAAATAATCCTATGGAATCTTTTTCAATAAGAATATTTTTATTTTTGTCCTTCTTCTTTTCAAAAGGTATTTGTCCAATAACTGGTATCTTAAATTTTTCTTCAATTTGCTCTTTATTCCTAACCCTGTTATCAATGTGATCAAAAAATATAATTATGCTTACAGATAAAATTAATCCTATAAATGCAGATACTATTATATTAATTTCACTTCTAGGACCAATAGGAGACTGTGGAACTTTTGCACTTTGAATAATCTGTATATTAACATTTGGTATTAAACTGGTTCCCTGAGTTATAAATTCATTTGTTACTGCGACTAATACTTTCTGGGCTTCCCTCTTGTCATATGAAACATAAGATATTTCCAATATTTGAGTTTCAGCTCCTGGAATAACAGATAAATTTTCCTTTATTTCAGCAGTACTTACATTTAACTTACTGTTTCTGCATGCCTTCTCAATAAGATCATCTGTTTGTATAATTTCAGAATATGTCTTTAACAGTTTTTGATATAAATCAATATCATTTGAGCTATATACCTGATCCTCAATATTTTTTTTACCTATAAATAATTTAATATCTGCTTCATAATAAGGCTGCACTAAAAACAGGTTTATATAAGCAGATAGTGAAGTAAAAATAGCAATTGTTAATAATATTACAACTACTCTCTTTTTTAAAATATCCAGTATTTGCAATATACTAAATTCCTTATTATGCATAATACCTCCATTTATATAAGCATTATCTTATTCCATTTTTTATATTTTATTGCTTTTAAATTACTCTTAATATTTGTTAAATAATACCTTTTATAGTGTATTACTTTCTAATTTATTACATTAAACACCACTCAACATATATTTATACAATTTCAAAATTTTTCCTCCAGTTTTATCCCAGTTATAAGTTTCATAAACGTAATTTCTTCTAAAATCTGCATTTCCTTTATATAATTCTTCTTTAAGTACTTTTTTAAGTTTTTCTTTTAAATCTTTAACATCTGCTCTTTTAAATTTCATTCCTAATATATTACTATTTATTATATGCTTATTTTCATCAATATCACTTACAACACAGTACTTTCCACAGGATAAAGCTTCAAGAAGTGATATAGGCATGCCTTCAGTATCAGAAGGCAGAACATAAAATGCACAATTACTATATAATTCTTCAAGAACTGATCCATATACATCTCCTGTAAAAATAATATTTGAATTATTACATGCCATTTTTTTTAATTTATTAATATATTTATCTGTGTAGGAACTTCCACCAGCTATTACAAGTTTTTTATTGTTTTTACAGCCCTTATATGCTTCTATAAGATAATGAATTCCCTTTTCTGGTGTTAATCTTCCTAGAAATAGAATGTAATTATCTTTCTCTAAATTATATTTTTGTATATACTCTGCCTTTCTATCTAAAATTTTGTTTACTCCATTTTCAATAAATACTGTATTATTCCCATTTCTCTTTTTATATTTTGATATAATATATTTTTGTATCTTTTTTGAAACTGAAATAACTTCATCTGCATATTTACATATTATATACTCACTTAATCTTAAATATATTTTCCCAAATATTCCCCACTTTTCTCTTTCATAATCCAATCCATGTATTGTTACTACAACTTTCTTTTTAAACAGCTTAGGTATAAAACATAAAGAGCCAGGACCTAATGCATGATAATGATAAACATCATAATTATTCTTTAATGCATCTATTGTTGCTTTAAATGTATAAATTATTGCATTTAAACTTTTTAAGTTAATTGTATTAATCTTTTTTAATGTTATTCCTTTATAATCATTTATATCTTTACTAAAAAAAGTATTCCTATAATATACTGTTACTTCATTACCCTTTTTAATAAGATATTTAGCGATTTCTTCTACATGCTTTTCTATTCCTCCTGATTTAACTGCTAACCCTTTTTGACCAATCATTGCTATTTTCATTGGATTAAGCACTCCTTATTTATTAATAATAGAAGATTTACTTTATGCTTTTATAATTTCTTTATATAATTCTTTTATTTTCTTTAGATGATTGTTTTTATTGTATGTTGATTCTATGATTTCTCTGCCTTTTCTACCCATATACCTTCTCATTATCTGATTCTTATTCATTATATTTATTTTATTTTCCAAATCTTTTATATCATTATGTTTAAATATTAAGCCATTTATTTTATCATTAACCAGCTCAGGTATTCCTCCCATATCACTTCCTATTATTGGTTTTCCACATGCCATAGCTTCTAAAACAACCATTGGACAATTTTCATACCATAATGAAGGTATAATAAGAAATCTGCATCTTCTCATTAATTCATTTATTTTATTACTATCCAGAAATCCTACCATAGTTACATTTTTTAAATTGAGATATTCAATTTTCTTCCTTATTTTTTCTTCTAAAGGTCCAGTTCCTGCAATAACTAACCTGCCTCCTTTTATGTTTTTCATTGCATCAATAAGCATTTCTATGCCTTTTTCTTCAATTATTCTTCCAACAAATAAGAAATAATCTTCTTCATAGATACTATATTCATATTCTTCCTCATTTATAAAATTAGGTATATAAATAAGTTTTTCATTATTAATTCCAAACTGTTTTAGTTTTTCTACATAAAATCTGCTTGGACATATAAACTTATCTATATAGTTATAGCTTTTTATGAAATTATTTATATAAGCTTCATTCATGGCAACTATAGATTTTAAAATAGAGTTTTTCATACATCGGTTCTTTACACAATTATAATATTTTCCACCTTTGCATTCTTCACAAATACCTTTTCTATTAAGCATCTTATAATTAGGACATATAACTTTCAGATCATGTACCGTATTTATAATTTTTACATTGTGTTTCTTAATCTCATGTAAAATAGATGGTGTAAGCTGATGCTGAAAAATATGAAGATGTGCTATATCAGGATTTGTAAATTCAATTAATTTTTTAATTTTTCTTTTACTTTCAAAAGAATATAGAATCTTTATTGCATTTATTACTTTTTTATTGAAACTCATATTGTTGTAATCAACATTTTTTATAAAGAAATCAGAATATTCACATTGAAAATTCCTATGATCCTGCATTGAAAATGGTACTATTTCCATTCCATCTTTCTTTAACATATTATTCAAAGAAAAAAAATATGTTTCACTTCCTCCTTTTATATAATAAAATTTATTTACAGCTAAAATCTTCACAGACACCCATCCCTTAATTAAGTAATAAATATTTTATATCTTAAAAATATACACTTTATAAAATTCATATGCTTCCATCATAAATGCAAGTATTTTGTTATGTTACAATTTACAAAATATTATGCTGCGTTTTTGTCTCCTAAAAATACAATAAGAGTTTTTACTATTAATTTTATATCCAAAAATATACTTCTTTCCTTAATATATTTTATATCCATCTTCATCCATTCAATGAAATTAATATTATTTCTCCCACTAATCTGCCAAAAACATGTAAGTCCTGGTTTTACTATAAGTCGTTCTTTCATCCATGGTTCAAATTGTTCAACTTCTTCTGGCAAAGATGGACGTGGCCCCACAAAACTCATTTCTCCTTTTAAAATATTAAATAATTGAGGAAGCTCATCAATGCTTGTCTTACGTATAAACTTCCCTATTCTTGTTATTCTTGGATCATTCTTCATTTTAAACATTGGTCCATCCATATCATTATTTTCTTTAAGAGAATATTTTAATTCTTCTGCATTTTGAACCATTGAACGAAATTTATACATATTAAATGTTTTCCCATTTAAACCAACTCTTTTCTGAACAAAAAATACTGGTCCCTTTGATTCAACTTTTATCATAACTGATATTATTATAAAAATAGGAATTAATAAGATTAAGGACACTGCAGATAATACCACATCTATAATTTTTTTTATAATATCATATGTTTTCCTCTTTTTTATATCATTGCCTGTTATAGCTCTTACACATGATTTTTTCAATTATAACTCCTTCCATTACAATTACTGCATTTTACAATGATATATTAAGTTTTATAATAAAATTACATTTATACTTATTAATATTTTCATTTTCAAACTAATATTACTTCCTTTAATAATTTGGTATATAAAAAGTAAAAACTATAGATATGGAATTTTCTTTCCATATCCATAGTTTTTACTATGATTTTAGAAACAAAACTATTAAATTTAATTAAATATTCCCTGCATATACCTTAAAATAATGAATAGATTATAGGCAGAAAAACAGCTGGTAAAAGATTTGCAATTCTTATTTTTCCTATATCAAGCATATTGAGTCCGAGTCCTAAAATTAGAATACTTCCTACCCCTGACATATTATTTATGACAGTTTCACTTAAAACACCTGAAAGCATTCCTGCAAAAAGAGTTATTCCGCCCTGATAAATAAAAATCGCCAAAGCTGAAAAAATGACTCCCACTCCAAGGGATGATGCAAATACAATTGATGACACTCCATCCAAAACTGATTTTGCAAAAAGAGTTGTATAATCTCCCTTAAGACCACTTTCTAGTGAACCTACTACAGCCATTGCTCCTACACAAAATAATAAACTTGAAGTAACAAATCCTTCTGCTATGGATACTTTCCTTTCTCCATCAGCCTTACTTTTATTTACCTTTTTCTCAATAAATTCTCCCAAATTATTAAGCCCCTTATCAATATCTATAAGTTCACCTATTAACGCCCCTACAGCAATACATATTATAATCTGAAGTGTATCTTCACTTTTTAAGGCACCTGAGATTCCTATATAAATAACACATAATGCTAATCCTTTCATTATGGTTTCACTTATCTTTTCACTAAGCCTTCCGTTTACAATAAGTCCTATAATACAGCCTACTATAACAGTAAACATATTTACTATTGTTCCTAACATTTTTCCCCCTTGTTACCTGTGTTCAAAGTATTTTTACTATATTCTAACATCTATTTAAGCATAATAAATATTAAAGGTAAAAGAAAAAGAGCTGTCGCACAAAGTTTAATTCCATAAAACCCAGTGGCTTTATTCTGAACAATTCTAGATTTTACAGTTATATTTTTAATGCGACAGCTCCTTTTTTACTCTTCAGTATCAGCTTTCTTTTCAGCTACAGCAATTCCTAATTCATCTAATTGTTTATCTTCAACAACATTTGGTGCTTCACTTAAATAGCAGAATGCACTTTGATTCTTAGGAAATGCAATAACATCTTTTATATTTTCAGTCCCTGCAAGGAACATTACAATTCTATCCAAACCATAAGCAAGACCTCCATGAGGTGGTGCTCCAAATTTAAGAGCCTGCAATAAGAAACCAAAACTATTCCATGCTCTTTCATGAGTAAAGCCTAATGCCTTAAGCATTCTTTCCTGAATAGCTGTATCATGAATTCTTATAGAACCTCCTCCAAGTTCTTCTCCATTTAATACCAAGTCATATGCTTTAGATCTTACTCTGCCCGGGTCAGATTCAACAAATTCTAAATCCTCATCCATTGGTGCTGTAAATGGATGATGGCACGCCATATATCTTCCTTCTTCTTCACTGTATTCAAAAAACGGAAATTCTGTAATCCATGTGAAATTAAATTCTTTTTTATCCTTAATAAGATCAAATTCTTTAGCCAGATGTAATCTTAATGCTCCTAAACTTTGGAATACTACGGAATTTTTATCAGCTACTATAAACACAGCATCTCCTTCCTCTGCACCCATAGTTTTCTTTATGGCTTCTGTAACTTCATCAGTTAAGAATTTAGTAATTGAAGATTTAACACCATCTTCCTTAAATTGAATCCACGCTAACCCTTTAGCTTTATATGTTTTAACAAATTCACCTAACTTATCAATAGGCTTTCTTCCAAGAGATGCTCCTCCCTTTAGACATAATCCACGTACAGAACCACCATTTTCTATTGCAGATTTAAAGACCACGAAATCCATATTCTCCACATCTTGTGTAATATTTGTTATTTCCATGCCAAATCTTAAGTCAGGCTTATCTGAACCATATTTTTCCATAGCATCCTTAAATGTCATTCGCTTAATTGGAAGTTTAACATCTACACCAGCAACTTCTTTAAATACATGTGCTATTAATCCTTCATTGAATTCCATAACATCATCTTCTTCAACAAAGCTTAATTCCATATCTACTTGAGTAAATTCTGGCTGTCTGTTAGCTCTTAAATCTTCATCCCTAAAACATTTAGCTATTTGATAATATCTATCAAAACCAGACATCATTAATAACTGTTTAAATAATTGTGGTGATTGCGGAAGAGCATAGAACTTTCCATTAAAGTTTCTTGAAGGTACTAAATAATCTCTTGCACCTTCTGGTGTACTTTTTCCTAGTATTGGCGTTTCTACATCTAAGAAACCATGACTATCTAAATAAGAACGAAAAGCACTTGTAACTTTACTTCTAATTTTAAATATTTTGTACATATCAGGTCTTCTTAAGTCAAGATATCTGTATTTTAGCCTTATATCTTCAGCAGTATCTAAGTTTTCTTTAACTATTATTGGTGGTGTATCAGATTCTGACAAAATTTTAATGTTTTCACATTTCATTTCAACATAGCCTGTTGGCATATTTTCATTAACACTTTCTCTTTTTACAACTTCACCAGTTACAGCAATACAGTATTCAGGTCTTACAGTTTTAGCCTTTTCAAAAGCTTCAGCATTTATTTCTTCTCCAAAGACTACCTGCATAATTCCTGTTTTATCTCTTAAGTCTACAAATTCAAGACCTCCAAGTTTTCTGTTTCTTTGAACCCATCCCATAAGTGTAATCTTTTGTCCTACATGAGATTCACGAGGTTCACCACACATCATTGTACGTTTTAACCCTTTTAAGGCTTCACCCATTACTATTTCCTCCTTGCATCTGCACTGTTTAAAATTACTAATATGCATATATTATGTATTTTTTATCTGCTAATATAATTAATCTACAAGCAAAAACTACTAACTAAGATGTAAAAAACACCATAAAAAACAAAGTTTCTTCTAATTATATCCTCAAACAGTTTCTCCTCTATCTTTTACTCGTACTTCTTACTTCTTACTTAAATATAATATCTCTATTTAAGTATTTTTGCAATTTCATGAATATTTTCTAATGATGCTTCAAATATTTCCCCATCACTCATTCTCTTAAGCCTAATAGTTTTAGAAGCAATCTCATCTTCTCCTAAAATTGTTGTATATTCTGCTCCAATTTTATTTGCATATTTCATTTCAGCTTTAATACTTCTGCCCATATGATTTATTTCACATTTAATCCCTAACACTCGTAAATCTGATGCAAGCTTAAATGCAGCCATTTTTTCCTGCTCTCCTCTTGCCCCTATATAAAGATCAAATAAATTTTCTTTTGGTATGATTATACCTTCTTTTTCCAAAGTCATAATAAGTCTTTCCTCACCAATTGCAAAACCTGCAGCAGGCATATCTGGTCCTCCAAGTTCTTCTATAAGCTTATCATATCTTCCACCACCACACACAGTAAAATCTGAACTTACTATTTCAAAAATTGTTTTTGTATAATAATCAAGTCCTCTCACTATTCCAGGATCAACCACAAATGGAATATTTAAAAGAGTTAAGTATTCTTTTACTTTTTCAAAATGATTTCCACATTCATCACATACATAATCAAGGATTATTGGTGCATTCTTAGTAATTTCATTACATTTCTTTTCTTTGCAGTCTAAAATTCTCATTGGATTTTTTTCAAATCTACTTTTACATGTATCACAAAGATTATCATAATTTTCTTTTAAATAAGTTTTTAATGCATCATTATATCTAGCTCTACATGTAGGACATCCTAAATTATTTATGTGAAGGCTTAAACTCTTTAAGCCAAGTTTATTTAATGTATCATAAGCCACCTTAATTACTTCTGCATCCATTGAAGGTTCTTTGGAACCAAAAACTTCAAGTCCACATTGGTGAAACTGTCTTAGTCTGCCTTTTTGAACATTTTCATATCTGAAAGCAGGTGTAATGTAAAACATTTTTGTAGGCTGAGCTTCATTAAACAATCTGTTTTCTATAAATGCTCTTACTGCTGGTGCAGTTCCTTCAGGTTTTAATGTTATACTTCTATTTCCTTTATCATTAAAAGTGTACATTTCTTTTTGAACAATATCTGTTGTGTCTCCAACACCTCTCAAAAATAATTCTGTATGTTCAAAAATAGGTGTCCTTATTTCTCCTATTCCATAGGTTTTTGCAACATTTCTAAATACATTTTCTATATACTTCCATTTATATCCATCTTGTGGAAGCATATCCTTAGTACCCTTTGGTGCCTGTATTTCTTGTGCCATTTTTTATCCTCCTCTTTTTTAACTAATTGTATTATTTCTTAATAAAGTGTATTTAATAAATTTATTTTTCTTTCTATCATTTCATCTATTCTGTATATATACTCATGAAGATCCTTTAAATTAGGAAATCTCTCCAATCTATCCTCTTCAAGAAACACTACCTTTGTTACTGCTGCAGCTCCTAATGCTATTGTTGTCTGCCTTTCTTCTATCATCTGTATGTTGTAGATACACTCTCTTCCTTTTTTTGCATATCCTAAATTTTCCATATTTCCAACCATATTTTTTTGTCTATACATATAATATGGTGATAGTCCCAGCTCATTTCCTAGATTTTTAGTTTCTTCATACATTTCTAATATTTCACTTTGAGGTGTTACTTCTATGCCTTTCTTTAACACAAAGTTTTCATACATAGATGACCCTCTTTTTAAAGCAAGACCATGAACAGTTATACTATCTGGTTTAAGTTTTAATATTTCTTCCTTTGTATGAACAAATTCCTTATGCCCTTCTCCTGGAAGGCCTATAATAATATCCATATTAATATGTTGAAAATTCATGCTTCTTGCCATATTAAATTTATCAATAATGTCTTGAGATGTATGATTTCTTCCAATAAGTTTTAGTGTATTATCATTCATGGTTTGAGGATTTATACTTATTCTTGATACTCCACATTTTTTCATTGTAGTTAATTTATTTATGTTTATAGTGTCAGGTCTTCCACATTCAACAGTAAATTCCTTAACATTTTTATCAGCAATAAAACTATTATATATTTCATTCATTATTTTTTCAAATTGTGTATCATTAACTGCTGTAGGAGTTCCTCCCCCAAAATATACACTTTCAATATTAAGCTTTTTATGATTTACATATTTTTTTATTTCATTAATTTCTTTTATTAACGCATTTATATATGGTTCAACCATTTTTTTATATACACCTATAGGATTTGATGTAAATGAACAGTAAACACACTTTGTAGGACAGAATGCCATTCCAATATAAATAGAAACTGTATCCTTATCTTTGTTTACAATACGCTGCTCAGCTTTGGCAACATCAATACAAAGTTCTGCCTTATCTCTCCTTGTAAAATAGTCTTTTTCAAATATGTCAGCTATTTTATCTTCATCATACCCCTCCTTAAGTATCTTTAGAGCTATTTTAGATGGGCGTATCCCTATTAATATTCCCCATGGATATGTTTCATTGGTTAAATCCTTAAGACATAGAAATAGAAATCTTCTCAATGTATGCTTTAGATTGCTTTTTACATTTTCCTTTTTATAATAATCTTTATATTTAAAAAACAGGCAGTCTTCTGATACATTAATAATATATTCTGCATTTTCCATACATTCACTAAAATTAATATCACTAAGTGCATAATAAATATTGAAAAACTGATATACTTCATATCTGTATTTCATATCATTTAAATATATATTAATAACCATTTTTTCTCCTCATTAAATAAAGTCTGTCTAGATAATTATATTTTCATAGACAGACTTCTGCTGTTACTAACCTTAAACTTATAAATATGGATTGTGATTTTTTTCAAAACCTATTGTAGTAATATTTCCATGACCAGGATAAACAGTTACTTCATCTCCTAAAGGTAAAAGCTTTTCTTTTATGCTTTTTATAATTTTTTCCATACTGCCTCCTGGAAAATCTGTTCTTCCTATGGAATTCTGAAATAAAGTGTCTCCTGTAAATACTGTATCATGATTAAGTAAAAAGCATAAACCACCTTCAGTATGCCCTGGTGTTTCAATAACCTTAATTAATTCATCTCCCAAATCAAGAGCATCACCTTCAGATAAATATCCAGATGCTTTTGGAAGTTTCCCAAAAACAGCTTCATTTCTTTCCATATATTCTTCATCTATCTTGCTTATATAAAATGGAATATTATATTTTTCTGCTAATTCTTCTACTGCACCTACATGATCTATATGTCCATGAGTAAGAAGTATAAATTTAGGTTTTGCCTGCAACCCATCAATTTGTGACATTAATCTTCCAGCATCTCCACCTGGATCAATAATTCCACATTCTTTTGTATTCTCTTCAACTAAAATATAACAATTAGCGTCATAAATGCCTGCTTCCATTGCTTCTATTATCAAGATTATTCCCCCTAACATTTATAAACTTCGTATCTTATAAAAATCAAAAATTTCTAGTACTGTCAAGAAGTATTGTTACTGGACCATCATTACAAATATGTACCTGCATATGGGAACCAAATTCTCCAGTTTCAACTTTCAAATTTTCTTCCTTAAGCATTTCAATAAATTGCAAATATAATTTTTCAGCCTCTTCTCCTCCAAGGGCTGCCATAAAATTAGGACGTCGTCCTTTTCTAACATCTCCATACAATGTAAATTGGGAAATAATCAATAACTCCCCATGTATATCAGCAAGGGATAAATTCATTTTTTGATTTTCATCTTCAAAAACACGTAAGTTTATTATTTTATCTTTTATATATTGCAAATCTCTAACTGTATCATCTTTAGAAAATCCAACCAATACATTAAAACCTTTATCTATTTTCCCTACAGTAATATTGTTTACAGTAACGCTTGAACTAATTACTTTTTGTACAACTGCACGCATAATTTATCCCCTTTTGCTTCTCAATTTAATTATAATAAACATTAATCAATATAACAATTAAATTTTACATATTTTTTCAACTATTTACTCTATATACATCAAGCACTCCTCTTAATCTCTTAATCTTCTTCATAAGTTCATTTAAGATGTCCTTTGATGTAATTTTTACCTTTATATTTATAAAAGCATACGACTCTTTTGATACATTGGCATTAACAGCACTTATTTGTAATTTTAAATCTGTAATAATGCTCATTATATCTGCCAAAAGTCCATCTCTATCTTCACCTTTAACCTGAATTTCTGCAAAATATGCAGTTCCAAAAGAATTTCCCCAGCTTACTTCTACAACCTTGTCACCATCACTTTCTATAAGTGCCTTAAGATTAACACAATCTTTTCTATGAACTGAAACACCTCTTCCTTTAGTTATATAACCCAATATTTCATCTCCAGGAATAGGACTGCAGCACTTTGCAAATCTTATCATTAGATTACTTTCGCCTCTTACTGTAATTCCACGGCTTGATGGTTCTTCCTTTGAAGTTTTTGATATTTGTTCCTCTATTGATTTATTTAAAATTTCATTGTTTTCCTTTATGACTTTTTCAGTATTTAATTTATTGTCTTCTTTTAGTCTAGAAACAAATGTAGAAACAGATAATCCACCAATTCCAAACAAAACATGAAAATCTTCTATTGAATGAATGTTATATCTTTTCACCATTCTATCATAAATTTCACCTTTTGCTATATCTCCATAATTAACTGCCTGTTTCTTTAATTCCTTTTCTAATAACTCTTTCCCTTTTAGTATATTTTCTTCCTTTTTAGCCCTTTTGAACCATAATTTAATTTTACTTTTTGATTGATTACTTTTTGCAATATTCAACCAATCCATATTAGGACCTTTCGAATTGGCTGAAGTCAGAATCTCAACTATTTCACCTGTCTTTAAAGTATAATCAAGAGGTACTATCTTCCCATTAACCTTAGCACCAACACACTTATTTCCTACATCTGTATGGATTCTATAAGCAAAATCAATTGGTGTTGCATCATGACATAAATTTATTACTGTTCCTTTTGGTGTAAAAACAAAGACTTCATCAGAAAATAAATCTATCTTAAAACTTTCAATAAATTCAGCAGCATCAGAAGTTTCTTTCTGCCATTCAAGCATATCTCTAAGCCAGACAAGTTTTTTCTCAAAATCTTTATTACCATCTTTATTTGAACTATTTCCCTCTTTATACTTCCAATGTGCAGCTATGCCATATTCTGCTGTCTTATGCATTTCAAAAGTTCTTATTTGAATTTCAAAGGTTTTTCCTTGAGGACCAATTACTGTTGTGTGAAGAGACTGATACATATTAGGTTTAGGCATGGCAATATAATCTTTAAATCTCCCAGGAATGGGCCTATAAATTGTATGAACTATGCCTAAAGCTGCATAACAATCTTTTACCGAATTAACTAAAATACGTACCGCAGTTAAATCAAAAATTTCTTCAAGACTTTTATTTTTATTTACCATTTTTCTATAGATGCTATAAAAGTGTTTTGGTCTGCCATCTATGTCCGAATCAATACCTGAGCTATCAAGCTTTTCATATAAATCTTTTACAATACTTTCTATATAACTTTCTCTTTCCACTCTTTTCTCTGCAATATCATGTACAAGATTATAATACTCTTCTTCATGAAGATATCTAAAACATAAATCCTCAAGTTCCCATTTTATTTTCGAAATACCAAGTCTATGTGCAAGAGGTGCATATATATCAAGGGTTTCCTTAGCCTTTCTCTTTTGCTTTTCTTTTGGAACATATTTTAATGTTCTCATATTATGCAATCTGTCTGATAATTTAATAATTATGACTCTTATATCTTTTGCCATAGCAAGAAGCATTTTTCGCACATTATCTGCCTGCTGTTCTTCTTTTGTTTTATATTCCATTTCTCCTAACTTGGTAAGTTTTGTAACACCATCAATCAAATTTGCTATTTCTTCATTAAACATGCTTACTGCATCATCATAGGAGCAATCAGTATCTTCAATTACATCATGAAGAAGCCCTGCACATATTGTACTTGTATCCATTCCCAAATCTGCAAGAATTTCAGCTACTGCCAAGGGATGAATAATATAAGGCTCTCCAGATTCTCTTTTTTGATGTTTATGAGCTTTTTCCGCATAACAAAAAGCTTTTTTTATCATATCTATATCAACATTATGACAATTTTTCTTGATTTTATCTAATAAATTTTCAATCATAAGGAACTGCACTCCCTCTTCACCTAACTTATTCAATCAATATAAGGCTGGTAATAACCAGCCTGCACTTTCTAATAATTATATATTATTTTTTACAATTTTTCAATAAAATCATACTTTTATTATTAAGTAATTTCCACTTGATAACAAAATTATACATTTAGGAAAAAATTGTACTAAATATTTTAATTCACAAAAAAACTAAATGCCCATGTCAAGCATTTAGTTTTTTGTGAATTAAAATTCGTATTGTGTTAATGAATATATATCATATTCAGCCAATTTATCCCTTCCATTTAAACCTGTTAATTCAATGGCAAAATCTAAGGATACAACTTCTCCTCCAGCTTCTTCAACAAGATCTGCTACGGCTTTAATTGTTCCACCTGTTGCAAGTAAGTCATCAACAACTGCAACTCTCTGTCCTGGTTTTATTGCATCCTTATGTATTTGTAACTCATCCTGACCATATTCTAAATCATATTCCATTGAAATAGTTTCATATGGTAATTTACCTGGTTTTCTTACTGGAACAAATCCAACACCTAATGCATATGCAACTGGAACTCCAAAAATAAATCCTCTTGCTTCAGGTCCAACAACAACATCAATTTTTTTCTCTTTTAAATATTCTGCAAGTGCATCAATTGATGCTTTTAAAGCTTCTCCATCCCCTATTAATGTTGTAATGTCCTTAAAACTTATTCCTTCTTTTGGAAAATCTTCTATAACCCTTATTTTTTCTTTAAAATCCATGTTTCATCCCTCCACAATTTGTAACTTAATAAGATTATTTTTTATTAACAGCTTAACATTTTGCCTTTCTTTAACCTATATAAATATTTTACAATTTGATTAGATCTGTCCTTATCATTTGTTGTTAAAAGTTCTAATACTATTCTGGCATTGTCTGTTATTCCTACTGCACCGTTGGGCGGAACCAAAAAATCTATTATTTTATTAATGCCATACTCATTAAATTCTTCAATCTTATTAAATTCTATTATTGACCTTAACCCATTATTGTTTGTATTCATTAGAAATTTGTTGCCTTCTTTTATAAACACTTCATTTTCACCTTTAGCTGAAACATTTGACCATTTTACACCTATTAGTATTAAGTCTAAATATTTGTTAATACTTTTCATATTGTAATAAATTGATATTGCCTGCATTAATTTAAATGCAAGCCCACTTGTTGATAAATTTTTATATTTGTAGTCACATCCCTTTTGATTTGGATTAATATAAATATAATCATGCTCTCCATTGTTTAATTCATTCTCAAGAACAATTACATCTATTCCGAGTTTTTTACAAAGTTCAACTTCATCACATGATTTTAATCCTACCCCTAAAGTAATTAACAGTTCAGCACCTAAAAAATCAACATTTTCTTTAATATCACTTGAATTTATACATGCATTATTATCTTCTCTATCGTAAATAAGATATTCTACATCTGCATTTAAATATCTTAAAAGAAGAATAAGTGATGATACTGCACAAATCCCATCAACATTATATGTACCATAAATTACAATTTTATGTGTATTATTAATAGCTAAGGCCAACCTGTTTATAGCTCTTTTCATACCTTTAAGTTCAAATGGGTCGTATCCGGTAATATAATTGGAACAATAAATACTCTCCCAGAATTTACGCATGGCTTCTTCCTCCATAAAATTAGAAAACATATATATTATATATGATTCCAACCATTTTTACAATTACTTTATAAAGAAATAAAAACCCCCATTGCTGGAGGCTTTCTATTCACCAGTAAATTAAACAGTTTTTACTTCCTTTTTAGATTTTTTATTTACTTTATCTTTTAATATTACCCAAAGAGGAGAAGCTATAAATATTGAAGAATAAGCTCCTGCTGAAACCCCAACTATAAGTGGTATTGTAAACTCTCTTACTGTAGGTACAAATATATTTACTGCAATTATAGTTATTAATGTAGAAATTGAAGTATAAAGTGATCTTTTTAAAGTTTCATTTATACTCTTATCAGCCACTTGAGCTGACTCAGTTCTTCTCATTTTTTTGCTGCTTTCTCTTATTCTGTCAAAAACAACTATTGTATCATTTATTGAATAACCAACAACTGTCAATATTGCTGCTACAAATGGTGTATTCACTGGAATTCTAAATATTGCATACACACTTAATGTAATCAATATATCATGTACCAGTGCAAGAAGTGCTGCAACCCCAAATTTCCATTCAAATCTTATTGCTATATATATAAGCATTACTACAAATGCTGCACTAACAGCCATAAAAGAACTTTTAATTAAATCTTTACCTACTGATGCTCCAATTTCATCCTGAGAAATTAATGCTGATTCATCTAATCCATATTGAGATTCTAATTTTTCCATTAGCTTTGCAACTTTGCTACTGTCAAAATCTTTAGATTTTATTTCATATTCATTTTTATCAGTTGTATTTGTAACTGCATCTGCTGCAAGATCTTTAACAATTTTATCCACTTCATCTTTATTTATTTTATCATTAAGCTGGATTGCAATTTGGCTTCCTCCCGCAAAATCAATACCAAAATTAAGACCTTTAAAGCACATCATTCCCATTCCTATAATTATAATAATTAAAGAAATAGAAAACCATATTTTTGTTCTTTCTATTATCTTAAACATCTTTCTCTGCCTCCTTCTTAACGCCGAAATGTGAAATATTCTTTAGTAGGCCCATTTCAACAGCTAAGTTGGTAAGTAGCTTAGTTACAAATAGTGCAGTAAATAAACTAACAATTATACCAATCATAAGAGTAATTGCAAATCCTTTAACGGAACCTGTTCCAACAAAATAAAGGATTAAAGCACAAATTATTGTTGTAGCATTAGAATCTGTAATAGAAGAAAGTGCATTTTTTGAACCACTTTTTATAGCTGATCTTATTGATAAACCTTTTTTCAATTCTTCCTTAGTTCTTTCAAAGATAAGTATATTTGCATCAACAGCCATACCTATTGTAAGCAACAATGCTGCTATTCCTGGAAGTGTAAGAGTAACTCCAACTTCTGCAAAAATAAGAAGTACTATTAACACATATAAAGTCAAAGCAATATCAGCTATAATTCCTTGACGTCTATATATTACTATCATAAATATAAATACAAGACCTATACCTACTGCTGCAGCCTTATAAGCATTTGGAAGTGCTTCTTCTCCAAGCTGAGCACCTACATTTTTTACTGATACAGCTTTTACAGTAGTAGGAAGTGCACCTGCATTTATTAAAGCAGCAAGCTGCTTATTCTCTTCTAATGTACTTCTTCCACTAATACTTGCCCTTCCATCAGTAATCTGAACTTGAACTGTAGGTTCAATTAAAAGCTCATCATCCATATAAATACCTATTTTTTGCCCAATAAGTTTC
This sequence comes from uncultured Clostridium sp., assembly GCA_964588775.1. Lineage (GTDB taxonomy): Bacteria > Bacillota > Clostridia > Clostridiales > Clostridiaceae > Clostridium. The sequence continues at coordinate 28,533 of CAZPRO010000002.1, read as the reverse complement.
TTTGTTGCCTCTGCAAATTTCTTTTGACCTTCTGCATTTAATTCAAGCCCTACTTCATATTGTCCTGTCTGCTGATTTAATTGAGCTGTTGCATTTTTTACTTCTTTACCTGTAATAACTTCATTTCCATCAGGATCTTTAAAAGTAAGATTTCCTGACTTGCTTAAATTTTGAACCAATCCATTGGAATCATTAAACCCAGGAATATCAACTCTTATTCTTCTGTCACCTTCTGTATTTACAACAGTTTCAGCAACACCAAGAGAATTAACCCTAAGTTCTAAGTGCTCTTTTGTATTTTCTAATTGTTCTTTTGTTACATTTTCACCCTGTATTTCCATTAACACAGAAACACCACCCTGTAAATCCAGGCCTTTTGTTATTACTTTATCAAAAGATTTAAATTCATATCCACACAAAACAAATCCCTTGAATCCTGCAAAAGCAAATATAAATATTGCTGCTACTATAACAATAAACAGCATTAAACTTTTGCTTCTTTTCTTCATGCTAATCCCCTCCACATATTATGTCTTTGCTTATAAATTTCTTAAACTGAATAAAATATGTAATAATAGTATTCTTATGTAAATAAGCATTTAATGGAGAAATATAAATAATTTTCATCTACATTTCTCATAAATTTTATTAAAACTCTAATATTATCATACATTGTTCATTATATCACACAATATTTTCTTTATAAAGCATAAATTGCTTTATAAAAGCTTTAATGCAGTGTAAATGGAAAACTTAAAATTATGTATTCATCTTTAAATATGCATTCTAATAATATAGAAAACATTGCTGAATGTATTATTTCTACTCTGCCTATTAGAACATATATCAAGTTCAAAGAATGAATATATTATAAGTTCTTACAAATTTATTCCAAGCATTCCTGATAAAATTCCAATTAAAATGCATATTGCAAATTTAGCAATTTCAAAAGAGTTTACATTCCATGTTTTAGATACTAAACTGCATAACAAATAAAGTATGATATAATAAAAAGCTGCCACTCCTGCTCCTACAAGCCATCCTTTACTCTGATTTTTTCTTGCACCTATTATTGAACCTGCACTTAAACCTATTAAAGAAATCACCACATAAATTATATTATATATATTTTGACTGAAAGCACACTTAACCATAATTGCAGATAATATTATAACAGCAATAAAACTTATAATTAGAGCAAATGAGCTGCCCTTTACTACAGATTTAAAATATCTCTTCATTTCCATAAAAACACCTCCTAATACTCATACTTATGCTATATTAGAAGGCATTATTCCCAGTATATATTTATTCTTTTATTGTATTTTTTTCTCTTTTGTATGCAATTCCATTTTTATCTATTTTCAATTTTGTTTTTGCAGGACTGCTTTCTATTGTCACACTATCTTCATCTATATGACATATCTTTCCTATTATTCCTCCCCGAGTAACTACTTCATCATTAATTTTTAATTCACTTATCATAGCCTCATATTTTTTCTTTCTCTTTTTTTCTGGAACAATTAATATAAAATAGAAAATAACAAATAATATGATAATGGGACCAAATTGAACCAATGTAGTTACTATAGTATTCTTATCCATATATACGCCTCCATGCTTATGTTAATTATAATTTTTTATAAATATTGTTAATAAGTATTTTCCCCATAATAAACAATCTATATTCATGTATGGAAATTTTTATAATATTATTTCTTTGCTGACCAGGCTTTTAATTTCTCTTCTTTAAATTTTTTATAATATCCTCCATCTATAGCTTCTCTAATTTGTGACATAAGATTATTATAAAAATTCAAATTATGCAGTACACATAGCCTCATTGCCAGCATTTCCTTAGCTTTAAATAAGTGTCTTATATATGCTCTGCTGTAATTCTTACATGCTGGACACTGACATCCTTCCTGTATAGGTTTTGTATCAAGTTCATATTTTGCATTCATCAAATTCAATTTTCCTTCATTTGTATACACATTACCATGTCTTCCATTCCGTGCTGGAAGTACACAATCAAAGAAATCTACTCCTCTATCCACTGCTTCAATAATATTTTCTGGGGTTCCAACCCCCATTAAATATATAGGTTTATCTTCAGGAAGATATGGCACAACAGCTTCAATTATTCTATACATATCCTCGTGGCTTTCACCAACTGCAAGACCTCCTATAGCATATCCATCAAGATCCATTTTAGCAATTTCCTTTGCATGCTCAATTCTTATATCATCATAAGTTCCACCCTGATTAATCCCAAAAAGCATCTGGTTTTTATTAATTGTATCTGGAAGATTATTTAATCTATCCATTTCTACTTTACATCTTTTAAGCCATCTTGTGGTTCTTGCAACTGATTTTATTACGTAATCACGTGTAGAAGGATTAGGTATGCATTCATCAAAGGCCATGGCTATAGTTGATGCAAGGTTACTCTGTATCTGCATTGACTCTTCCGGCCCCATAAATATTTTATGTCCATCAATATGAGAATTAAAATATACACCTTCTTCTTTAATTTTTCTCATTGCTGCTAAGGAAAAAACCTGAAATCCACCAGAATCAGTTAAAATAGGCCTATCCCAGTTCATAAATTCATGAAGCCCCCCAAGTTTTTTTACAACTTTATCTGTAGGTCTTAAATGAAGATGATATGTATTAGACAATTCAACCTGACATCCTATTTCTTTTAAATCCATACTTGAAACAGCACCTTTAATTGCAGCCAAAGTTCCAACATTCATAAAAACAGGTGTCTGTATTATTCCATGAGGAGTTCGAAATTCACCTCTTCTTGCATTTCCATCTTTTTTTAATAATGTGTAGTTTTTACTCACAAGCGTCACCTCATAAATATAGTTTCTTCAAATCAATTTATATAAACGCCTGACTATGTCACCTCGCCAAACAGTTTTTTTATTTAATAAACATTGCATCTCCAAAAGAAAAGAATCTGTATCTTTCCTTAACTGCCTCATTATATGCATTCATTGTATTTTCTTTTCCTGCTAATGTAGATACAAGCATTATAAGAGTTGATTCAGGAAGATGAAAATTTGTTATTAATTTATCTACAATTTTAAACTTATATCCCGGATAAATAAATATATTAGTCCATCCACTTGCTTCCCTTACAAATCCATTTTCATCTCCAATGGTTTCAAGAGTTCTTGTAGATGTAGTTCCTACTGCTATAACACTATTTCCTCTTTCTTTTGTTGCATTTATTATATCTGCTGCTTCTTTACTCAACATATAAAATTCCTGATGCATTTCATGTTCTTCTATTTTTTCAACTTTAACTGGTCTAAATGTTCCAAGTCCAACATGTAATGTAAGATAAACTATGTTAACTCCTTTATCTTTTATCTGCTGTAACAGTTCTTTTGTAAAATGAAGACCTGCTGTAGGTGCTGCTGCTGATCCATTTTCTTTTGAGTATACTGTCTGATATCTTTCTCTATCTTGCAGTTTTTCATGTATATATGGTGGAAGCGGCATTTCACCCAATGCATCAAGAACTTCTTCAAATATACCCTTATAGTAAAATTCTACTATTCTATTTCCATTTTCAAGAACCTCTATAACTTCTGCCTTTAATTTTCCCTGACCAAAAGTAAATCTTCTTCCCTCTTTGGCTGATTTTCCAGGTTTAGCCAAACACTCCCATTTATCTCCTTCAATTCTTTTTAAAAGAAGAAACTCTATTTTTCCTCCACTTATTTCTTTTTCTCCTATAAGTCTTGCAGGCATTACTCTGGTATTATTTAAAACGAGAGTATCTCCCTTATTTAAATAGTCTATTATATCATGAAAAGTTTTATGCTCAATTTTACTACTATTTTTATCCATAATCATTAATCTTGATGCATCTCTTCTTTTTAAGGGATGCTGAGCAATAAGTTCCTCTGGTAAATAAAAATCAAATTCTTTTACATCCATCTTAATTTCTCCCCTGCTAAATTTGTGTGCTTAAAACACAGACACTTTTGTAATTTTTATGTTATTTTTCATCAAATAAATTTACCTGCATATTGTCTTTTGTATTTTTAGGATTTATTCTTCCCAGATGCTCATATGCTTTATCTGTTGCCATACGGCCTCTTGGAGTTCTTACAATAAACCCCTTCTGAAGAAGATATGGTTCATAAACATCTTCTATAGTTCCAAGCTCTTCTCCTATAAAATATGAAAGAGTTTCAATACCGACTGGTCCCCCATTAAAATTGTCAACAACTGCTTCTAAAATTTTATTATCTACTTTATCAAAGCCTTTGTCATCTACTTCAAGGAGTTCCAATGCTTTTTGAGCTTCTTTTAATGATATAACTTTATCTGATTTAACTTCTGAATAATCACGAACTCTTTTTAGGAGCCTATTTGCAATTCTTGGAGTTCCTCTTGAACGCCTTGCAATTTCTAGTGCTCCCTCCTCTGTTATGTCACAGTCAAGGACTGCTGCACTTCTTATTACTATTTCTTTAAGTTCTTCATCTGTATAATATTCCATTGCACAAAGCACACCAAATCTATCACGAAGAGGAGCACTCAGCATTCCTATCCTTGTTGTAGCCCCAATAAGAGTAAACTTGGGCAAATCAATTCTTATGGATTTTGCCGCTGCCCCCTTTCCTATTACAATATCCAAAACATAATCTTCCATAGCTGGATACAGAATTTCTTCAACAGTTCTATTAAGCCTGTGAATTTCATCAATAAAAAGAATATCATAATCCTTAAGTGTTGTAAGTATTGCTGCTAAATCACCAGCTCTTTCTATTGCCGGACCAGAAGTTATTTTCAAATTTCCTCCCATTTCCCTTGCAATAATATTTGCAAGGGTAGTTTTACCCAAACCAGGAGGTCCATATAATAGAGCATGATCTAATGATTCTCCTCTATTTTTAGCAGCTTCAATAAATATATCAAGACGTTCCTTTACCCTCTGCTGACCAATATATTCAGATATTTTCTGAGGCCTTAAACTAAGCTCAGAATTTGCCTCATTTAACTCCTTAGGAGTAACTATTCTTTCCATAAATACCACCACTTGTTATTTTAAAATTATTTCATTAATTCTCGTAATGCACTCTTCACCATATTTTCAACAGTATCATCCTTATTTACTTTGGACAGTGCAGCATCAGCTTCTTTTTCACTATATCCTAAAGTAAGCAATGCACTTAAAGCTTCACTTGCTGCCATAATATTTTCTCTATTAGAAACTGATTCTGAACTTGCTTCTAATAATTCATCACCTTTTATCTTATCTTTTAATTCTAATATTATTCTAGCTGCTGTCTTTTTTCCTATTCCAACGCCTCTTGAAAGATGTTTATCATCACCATTTATGATTGCATATTTCAAATTGTCAACTCTGCTTATAGACAACAATGATAATGCTGCCTTAGGTCCAACACCACTTATTGTAAGAAGCATTTTAAACATTTGCAGTTCTTCTTTTGAGTTAAAGCCATACAGTCCAATAAAATCTTCACGCACTATTTGTTCAATATATAATTTTGTTTCTTTACCTGTTTCAGGCATATCTGACATTGTAGCACCTGATGTAAATACTTTATATCCTATACCATTATTTTCAACTACAACATAATCATTATTAATCCCTATATATTTTCCTATTATATATTCATACATGCCTCTAACCATATCCTCACATTGAATTTATTATTTTAATTCATTACATAATCTATACTTTATCATTTTAAAACAAATGTTTCAACATGAAAAGAAAAAAGACACACAAATTAAATTGTATGTCACTAATTATTTTTATGATAAAAATTCAGATATATTTTCTTCTGCTTCTTCTTTACTTGAATATACAAGTTTAAATTGCTGAATTTTTTCTTTATCAATTTTGCTAAGACTTGATACAGGTTTAAACTGCCTATACACATCATTTTCCTTTTCTAATTGAAGTTTCCCATCATTATCTGATTTATAAATAGCAAGAAAACCATCTTTTTCTCCTATATAATACTTATTAGGCTTAATTGCATTTTCTGTCTTTTTGAATATTAACTCATTATTAATTGCTGCTTCAAAATTATATCCCTTATCTTTTAGTAAATCTATAAGCTTTGATTTACTTAAGTCTTCCTTTACATTAAGCTCTTCTTTTATTTCATCTAAAGTATATTCATTTTCTATTTTTCCTTTGGAAAAAAGACTGACCTTTGCATTTTTTTCTAATGTATTATCTATTGTTTTTTGTACATTTATTGTATCAGGTTGGTTATTTACCTGAAAATTTTTATTTGTAATATAATAAACTGTGCTTAAAATTATTGCACACAAAACTGACAAATATATAAATAATTTCATTTTTTTAGTCATTGCAATCCCTCCTTAATGATAACATTCCCTATGTTATCTAAAAATATAAATTATACCTATATTATTAACAAAAATTATATTTTTATTCAGAAGGAATAAGTAATACTAAATTTTTTCTTTTAAGCTCATTTGGAGCTTTGCTTCTTCTTATTTTTTTCTATAGTACTTTTCATTCTTTTAGCAGTATAATAGAAAAATATTACAGCAGCAAACATTATTCCATTAATACCAATTATTATAGCAAAAACTTTAATTGAAGCATTTAACTCCATCATAATAATATTCTCCTTAAAATATTATTTATTTCTATTGTATGCTTCATTCTATTTTTTAATTACAATAATGTCTTTGCAAATTCCATGTTATCAAAACCATTATCCTTTATAAAATCCATTATTTCACTTCTATAATTTTTATCATGTTCAAAGGCCTTTGAAAACACCTGAATAAATTTTACTATTTTTTCACCACTATCAGTCTTATTGTATAAATAATTCCCTACAAGATAAAATTTCATTAATGAATATCTTATAAGAAGCATTATATATCCATCAAACATAAAATCACTTTCTGAAAAAGGAAATAAGTTATTGTACATGAAATTAACTATATGATTTTCAAACATGTAACTATTTAGTTCAATATATCTTTCATTATACTCATTATAGGCTTTTATATACTCCATGCTGTTTTCTACAAGATCATTTTCATTAGATATATTAAATCCTTCTATAAGTTTTCTTGTATGTTCCTTAAAAGTTTCACTATCTATTTCCTCTAATATTCTTAAAGATTTTACTATATTATTCATGAAAGATATTTGAAGAATATAATTCATATCATTTTTTTCATAATATCTCAGACTTTCTTCTATACTAAAATTATGTATAAATTCTGGAACTTTATTAATATCTTCTCCTGTTTCTTCTTCAACTGCTTCCAAAAAATTTCCAAGAATATAAAACCTTTGACTTAGAGTATATTCTCTATTCTTCATTATTTCCATGGAAAACTCACGAATTTCCTTAAAATATTTTATATATGTTTCTTCAAATTCTTCATCCTCTGTATCTAAAATTCCTGACATTATATATTTATCAAATTTTTTATTACATTCCTGTATTTTTATACCTTCTCTTTTATTCAATATTATTCGTGCTGCTTCAGGACATGCTACATCAAGGGATATTTCATAAATATCATCAATTTTATTTAAAATTCTTGGAAAATGTGTACATACATTAGATAAATAATCCTCCCCTAAGTTTGTATAAATAATGCAATAATTATTCTCATCTAAAAAAGGACATCTTTTAGTATTTTTTAATTTAATTTTTCCATAATCAATATCTGGATTGGTAAATTCACAATTATTATGAACATTTTTTTGAAACATTTTTTTCATATATTCATCTTTTACTTTATGATATAATTTGAATGTTTTTTTATCTATTTCTATGTCCCATCCTATGCAGCAGCTATCCTCGCATGTTCCGCCAACACATTGAAATTCTTCAAAATATGAAGGACATACAATTTTACTATTCTTTTCCATATACTTTTCCAGTTACTACACACTTTTTTTATCCATAAAAACATAAGTTTTATTTCTTTTACAGTAACTATCTCCTTTCCTATTTTAATTATATAAAATGTATATTTTTAACTATAAAAAAATTTTTACTTAAAAATAAAATTGTTCTATATAAAATCATATATATTTTAAATCATATATGATTCATTATCAAATTATTGTCCATTTTGAACTAAAAATTATGCTGAAAGCTATTCTAATTGCTTTCAGCATAAAATTATACTGTCTACTCTCTACTTGTATGAAGAAGATTGATGTTTCCCTTTAAAATATCCTTATATATATGTTCTACTATAGGATTGCTTCTGCCAGCTTTAAACTTTGCCATTTTATCAGATTTATATAGTCCTTTTGCTCTTTCAAGCTTTATATTATTAAATCCAAAGGGCTGTCCAGCTCCACCTACACATCCTCCTCTACATGCCATAACTTCAACAAAATCAAATTTCTCCTTTCCTTCTTCAATTAATTTTATTATATTTTCTGCATTTTTAAGTCCGCTTACCACTGCAATTTTTAACTGTTTTTTTTCATATTCTATTGTAGCTGTTTTTATTCCATCCATACCCCTGAATCCAGCAAAAGCAATATCATTAACCTTCTCCTTTAAACACCCTTTTGATATATTTCTCACAACTGCTTCTGTTACACCTCCACTTACACCAAAAATAACCCCTCCTCCTGAATGAATGGAGAAAGGCATATCAATAGCTTCTGCTTCTATTTCATTAAAATCTATTCCACTTTCATTTATCATACTACACAATTCTATAGTAGTAAGAACATAATCCACATCTTTCATGCCATTTCTTTTAAATTCTTCTCTGCAGATTTCATCTTTTTTTGCTGTACAGGGCATTATGGCAACATTTATTGTCTGCCTTCCATCTTTATCATCTTTTTTCTTAAAATATTCTTTAATTACCACACCCAGCATTTCCATTGGAGATTTACAGGTTGATAAGTAAGGCTTTAATTCAGGATGCTTTTTCTCACAATAATTAACCCATCCTGGACAACATGAAGTAAATAAAGGATAATTGCCTTCCTTTTCATTTATTTTTTTTAAAAATTCTTTTGATTCCTCTATAGTTGTTAAGTCTGCTCCAACCGAAGTATCATATATTTCATCAATGCCTATTCTCCTCATTGCTGCTGCAATTTTGTTCATTACATTTGCCCCTGATTGAATATTATACTCTTCTCCCAATGCTACTCTTACTGCTGGTGCAATCTGTAATACAACTCGCTTTTTAGGATTATATATTGCTTTCCATACTTCCTTTGTATGGTATTTTATAGTTATTGCCCCTGTTGGACATACTGTAGCACACTGCCCACAATTTACACAGTTAGTATCAGATATATTCTTATTAAAAGCAGAACTTACAACCATATCAGCCCCTCTTCCAGCAAAATCTATAGCTCCTACGTTTTGTATTTCACTACACATACGTACACAATCACCACATAATATACATTTGCTTCTGTCTATTACTATAGCTTTAGAAGATGTATCAATAGCCTGCACCGGTCTGCTATTCTTAAATCGTATTTTATCAATACCAAACCTTAATGCAAGCTGTTGAAGACGGCATCTTCCATTCTTTTTACATAAGGTACAATCTCTACAGTGATCTGACAAAATAAGCTCTAATATAATTTTTCTATGTTGAAATAACTTTGGTGTATTAGTCTTTATAACCATTTTTTCTTTAGGAGGTGTGGAACATGCTGGCATTATTTTTCCTTTATCATCTTCAACCATGCACATTCTGCACGCTCCATAAATAGATAATTGGGAATAATAACATAATGTAGGAATGTCTATTTTTGCCTTTCTTGCAACATCAAGAATGTTTTTTTCATGATTAAATTCAATTCTCATATTATCAATAAACATATATTTTGCCACTTTAAACCACCTCCTAAACCAACCTGACTGCCTTAAATGGACATAATTCAAAACACATACCACATTTAATACACTTATCCCTATTTATTTCAAAAGACTTTTTCGTTTCTCCTGTTATGGCATTTACAGGACATTTTCTAGCACATTTTGTACATCCCTTACATTTATTTTTATCTATTTCATAAGTCATTAAAGATTTACAGACACCACTTAAGCATTTCTTATGAACCACATGACTAATATATTCATCTCTAAAATATTTTAATGTACTGATTACTGGAAGACACGCACTTTTCCCAAGTCCACATAAAGATGTCTGAGAAATAGTTTCACTTAATTCTTCAATCATATCAATATATTCCATAGTTCCACAGCCAGATGTAATATCTGTCAAAAGTTCAAGCATTCTCTTTGTTCCTTCACGACATGGCACACATTTGCCACATGATTCCTTTTGAGTAAAACTCATAAAAAATCTTGCTACTTCCACCATACAGCTTTTGTCATTCATAACAACAAGACCACCACTTCCAATCATAGCTCCAACTTTTTTTAAGGAATCAAAATCAAGACTGAGATTCAAATGACTGGAATTACCACATAAGCATCCACCAGAAGGCCCTCCTATTTGTATTGCTTTAAAATTTCCTTCTTTCATTCCTCCTCCAATTTCAAAAATAACTTCTTCTAAAGTTGTTCCCATTGGAACTTCAATAAGTCCTGTATGTTTAACATTTCCAGTAAGAGCAAAGGCCTTTGTACCATAATTCTTTTTAATACCAATTTTCTTATACCATTGTGCACCATTTATAATTATAGGTCCTATGTTACAGAAAGTTTCTACATTATTTAACACTGTAGGTTTTTTAAAAAGTCCTTTTTCAATAGTTCTTGGAGGCTTTACCCTTGGCATTCCCCTATTACCTTCAATGGATGTTGTAAGTGCACTACCCTCTCCACATACAAATGCTCCTGCACCTTGATTTATATGAATGTGAAAACTAAAATCAGAACCTAAAATATTATCTCCAATAAGCCCCCTTTCCTCTGCCTGCTCTATTGCCCTTTTTAGCCTTTCCACTGCAAGAGGATATTCTGCCCTTACATATATATATCCTATATGGGCATTTACTGCAATTCCTGCTATAATCATTCCTTCTAAAATTCTGTGAGGTTCTCCTTCCATCATGCTTCTATCCATAAAAGCTCCAGGATCTCCTTCATCACCATTACATACAACATATTTTTCATCACTATTTGCTTGTGCTGCCTGCTCCCACTTTAATCCTGTTGGAAATCCACCACCACCTCTTCCTCTAAGCTGACTTTCCTTAATTTCATTTATTATATCTTCACTACTCATTTTAAATAATGCTCTGCTTACTGACTCATACCCGCCTAAAGCTATATATTCGTCAATAGATTCTGCATTTATACGTCCACAATATTCAAGAGCAATTCTTTTCTGTTTTTTATAAAATGGAATCTCCTGCTGTTTTGCATAACTTTCATTTCCTTCTCTATATAAAAGCCTTGTTACAATTTCTCCATTAATTATGCTTTTATTAACTATTTCTTCACAGTCTTCCAATTTTACCTTAACATATAATATACCTTCTGGATCTATTTTAACTAATGGCCCCATCTCACAAAATCCATGGCAGCCACTCTTCTTTAATCCTATATTTCTTTTATGCTCTATTTCTTTTTCCAAATTAACAGCAACATTCAGCCCTAATGATTGCATTATTTCTTTAAATTTTTCATAAATCTTAATAGAGCCTCCTGCTATACATCCAGTACCTGCACATACAAGAATTTGTTTTTCTTGATTATTAAGCCTTTTTCTTAATTGAATCCGTAGTGATTCCATTTCCTCTGCACTATTAATTTTCATATGGTTTTTCCTCCTTCAAATCTTTTATGAGTTTTCTTATTTTTTCCTTGGTCATATTAGGATAAACCACATCATTTACAGTGCATACAGGAGCCAATCCACACGCTCCCAAACAAGATACAGTTTCTACTGTAAACATCATATCTTTAGTTGTTATATTTTTCTCATCTACTTTTAATATTCTTCTTAACTCTTCTAGTATTGTTATAGACTCTCTTACATGACATGCTGTTCCATTACATACTTTAATCACATATTTTCCTTTAGGGCATAAAGAAAAATTTTCATAAAAAGTTGCAACCCCATAAATCTTTGCTTCACTTATATTAAGCCTGTCTGCAATATAAGCTAAAACCCTTTCAGGCAGGTATTTATATTCCCTTTGTACATCCTGCATGATAGGAATTAGCATAGTTTCATTATATCCATATTTTGAAAGTATGCCATCAACCCTTTTCACAATATCTCCTTCCTTCTATATACCAATCATTCTTTTATTTATATGTTTTATTATTCATATATATCCATTTAGATTTAATATTTTTAGCATCCATTCTATAAAGGACATAAAACTTAATGTAGTGGTAAAACAACGAAAATGATAGACTTGCAGCTAAAATATATATTTCACTGCAAGTCTATCATTTTCTGGTTTTATCACAAATACAAGTTTTACTGAATATATGGAATACAATGGTATATGTTTATGCCATAAATGCCTTTTTAATAAAAGTAGAATTTTATATAACAGAACATGTTAACATTTTATTATGTTTCCTAATCTATAAAAACGTATAACTTATAGATGGATAACTACACAGATAAAAGGAACAGGCAGTGAAATTTTGAAAAATCCCTGCTATTTCAAAATTTTATCTGCCTGTTCCTTTTATCGTTGAGTTACCACTACACTAAGTTCTACGTAATATATAGATTTTATGATAAGTTATACTTTTTCTTTACTTTTTTAATTATTATGGCAAAGCATACTAAATGCATAACTATTGTTAAGCTCCATGACACTGGATAAGACAAGTATAATATCTTTAAGGTTCTAAACTTTGTAAATATAGTCATAATCCATATTATTCTAAAACCACAGGCTCCAATTAAAGAAACCATCATAGGAATAATAGAATATCCCATGCCTCTTATACACCCTACAATGCTGTCCATTATTCCACACAGACAATAGGTTGAACATATTATCATTAATCTTAACGTACCATAATATATCACTCGAGAATCATCTGTATAAAATTTTAATACAAATTTAGAACCCCAGCAGGCTCCACCTCCTATAGCAAGTCCTGTAAGACTTACTAAAACTATACATACTACAAATATTCTTTTTATTCTTGAATGATTTCCAGCTCCCATGTTTTGACTTGTAAAATTAAGTGCTGTATGACTAAATGCATTCATGGACATATAAACAAAATTTTCTATATTGGATGATGCTGAACTTCCAGCCATGGCCAATGATCCAAAAGAATTTATTGAGGACTGAATAAGAACATTAGAAATAGAAAAAACTGTCCCTTGAAGTCCTGCTGGTGCACCTATATGTATCATTTTTATTAATTTGTCTTTATGTATTTTAATTTTTCTTATAATAAGCCGGCATGCTCCATCATTTCTTATTAGACATATTATAACAAGACTTGTAGAAACTATTTGTGACAATACTGTAGCAAGAGCTACTCCCGCTACTCCAATCTTTAAACAGACAATAAAAAATATATTTAATGCTGCATTTATTATACCTGCTATGGTAAGAAAATATAGTGGTCTCTTTGTATCTCCAATTGCACGTAGAATTGCACTTCCAAAATTATACACAGCCATTATAGGCATACCCATAAAATACACTCTTAAATACAACGCTGCCTGATTCAAAACATCTTCAGGAGTTCCCATCCATATAAGCAGCTGTTTTACACTAAGTATTCCTATTATACTTAATAAAAAGCCTCCTATTATGCTTGTTGCAACTGCAGTATGCACCATATCTCTCAAATCTTTTCTTTTATTTGCTCCATAATATTGAGCAACAAGTACATTAGCTCCTATTGACAATCCCATTAAAATATTAATAAGAAGATTTACAAGTGAACCAGTAGAGCCTACTGCTGCAAGTGCACTGCTTCCACAGTACCTTCCAACTACTATCATATCAACAGCATTAAATAAAAGCTGCATTATATTAGAAAGTATGAGAGGTAAAGTAAATATAAGGATTTTTCCTGTCAAAGAACCATGGCACATGTCCATTTCATAACTTTTTTTCATTATCTATTAAGTCCTTCATTTTCATCAGTTCCAAGCATTATATTCATATTTTGAATTGCCGCTCCGCTTGCACCTTTGCCAAGGTTGTCCAATCTAGCTGTAATCATTATTTCATCTTCATTTCCAGATACTAAAATATCAATTCTATTAGTATCATTATTTTCTTCAACATCAAAATATCCATCTTCCAAAGACTGGCTCAATTCAATAGGAAGTATATTAATAAAATACTCATCTTTATAATATTCTTTCAAAGCATGATGAACTTCTTCTAAAGTATATTTCTTACTTAAAAGCCTTGTATGTAATGTCACTACAACACTCATTCCCTTATAATAATTTGCTATCATAGGACTAAATGCTGGTTTAAATTCAAGACCTGTAATTTTCTGCATTTCTGGAAGGTGCTTATGCATTAAATCAAATCTATATGGTTTTGGACTATTATTATGTTTAAAATGTCCTTCTTCACACCATTGTATTAGTTTTTTTCCACCACCACTATATCCAGAAATAGAATATGCACTAACGGGATAATCTTTAGGCAGTATTCCCATACTGACTAAAGGTTTAACTATAGATATAAATCCTGTTGCATGACATCCTGGATTGGCAACCCGTTTAGAATTTTTTATCTTTTCTCTTTGTCCTTTAATTTCTGGAAATCCATAAACCCATTCAGGATTAACTCTATGAGCTGTACTTGCATCAATAACTCTTGTATTAGGATTAGTTATTAAAGATACAGATTCCTTTGCAACTGCATCAGGAAGACATAAAAATACAATGTCTGCTTCATTTAATAAAGCTCTCCTAGCTTCCACATCTTTTCTCTTGTCCTCATCAATAATTAGAAGTTCAATATCATTCCTTTTGTATAAATATTCATATATTTGTAAACCTGTTGTACCTTCTTTACCATCAACAAACACTTTATATTTCATAATTTTTCCTCCAAACACTATTTATCTTTAATAATTATACATCATGTTGTTTTTTTATACAACCATATCATAACACAAAATCATGTAAAAATAAACATTATAAATGATGAATAATATCACATAATAAAAAAATACAGATATGCTGTCTTTAGCTTTATATCTGTATTTTTATATTAATTATTTAAGTTTTCAGTTTTAATAATTATATTCCAAGAGGTATTCTAAAAACAAAGAATCCTATAAGTACTATTGTCCAAGCAATTAAAAATGCTGCTGAATAAGGAAACATTAATTTAATCATATCTCCTAAAGTATATTCTGGTTTATACTTTTTCATAAATACAAGTATTATACCTGCATAAGACATAAGAGGCGAAATCACATTTGTTGATGAATCTGCTATTCTATATGCTGCTGATACTATGTCCGGAGTCAGATTGTTATTTACTTGATATAACATTGGAATAAAAATCGGTCCAAGAAGCATCCATTTTGAAGTAAGACCTCCAACAAAAAGATTTATTATTGCAGTAATTACTATAAATCCTATCAATAAAAGTACTGGTGAACCTGCCAATCCTGCATGCTGAAGCAGCTGTGCACCTAAATATGTTATATATGTTCCTAAATTTGAATAGGATAACAGTGCCAAGAAATTGTATGAAAAAAATGTAAGAACCAAAACAGAACCCATACTGCTCATCTGATTAGACATAGCTTTTATAATATCAATTCCTTTATTAAACTTTCCTATTTTTTTACCATAAAAATATCCTGGTATAAAAAATACTATTGTTATTATAAGAATTATATTGTCCATAAACGGCTTAACAATTTTTCCTTCTTCTGAAACATATGTTGCAAGAGGACCTAAATAAAGCAAAAAAGCTATAATTAAACCCATAATTAAACCCAGTCCTGCATATTTTAAAGCTTTGTTTTCTTCTTCTTTTACTGTAAAATCAGATAAATCCATATTTTTAGGAATAACATAACTTTCTTTTTCAAGCTTTGGAGCTATTATTTTTGCTGTTACAAAATAGCCTATTACTGATAACAGCACAGTAGAAACTATAATAAATATATAATGCATTGTTGCCGGTGTAATTTGTGCTCCTGATTCATTTACAAAAGGAACTCCTTGACTCTCTGCAAATATCTTTGCATTATTACCAACAATTACATCTATAGGTGTTCCTGGAATAAGATTGGCACTAAATCCTGCCGAAACCCCTGCAAATGCTGCCGCCATACCTATAATAGGATTTTTTTTCAATCCTACATATAACATACCTGCAAGAGGTATAAGAACAATATATCCTGCATCAGTTGCTATACTGCTCATTATACCCAGAAATACCAAAACAACTGGTAAAAACTTATCACTTACTTTTAATCCAACTTTTTTTATAAGAACTGTTAAAAGCCCGCTTTCTTCAGCTATACCAACCCCAAACATTACAATAAGAATTGTTCCAAGAACCCCTCCACCATATGCAAGCCAGTTAGTTAATAGTGCATTTTCAAAAATCCATCTAAAATTTTCTCTTGCAAACATATTTTTTATTTCATATAAAATTATACTTCCATCACCACTTAAAGTTTGAAACTGATGACCACCTGCAAATAGTGTTATAATCATTGTTATTGCAATTAAAGATATAAATATTAAAGTTGGATCAGGTATTTTATGTCCAATTCTCTCTATAAACGATATTTTTTTCTTTTCTTCTCTGTTGTTCATTAATTTCTGTCCTCCATCATGCTTTTTCTTTTGTTATTTACTTAATGAAGTCATTATACACGATTCAGACAAATATGCAAAGTTTTTTCAAGTTTTTTATTAATTTGATTATATTTTTATAAAAAATTTTTAATCTGTTTTTATTTATTTTATGGTAAGTTTTATTTTTAACAATTTATTATCTTATTTTCTCGTTCTTTATGCCAACTTCTTTTATTAGAATACATGTTTCTATCCGCTCTTTTCATCATATCCTGTATATAACTATCTCTATCCATATCAAAGCTATCATATCCAGCTGCAAACTCAACTAAAATTTCTTCTGTTTCATTATATCTGCTTTGTATCTGCCGTAATAATTCCATAAATTCTTCTGCCCTTTTAACACTATAATTATCCAAAAGTATAACAAATTCATCTCCGCCTATCCTGTATACTTCTTTATAATCCCTTGCTGCTTCCACTAATATTTGTGCAGTTACACTTATAAGCCTATCCCCTTTATCATGTCCATATGTATCATTAGTCTTTTTTAAATTATTAACATCAATGGCAACAGCCCATAAACCTTCTTTGCTGTCATTACTCTCATTTAGGGCAGCCAGTTTCCTTTCATAGGCATTTCTATTTCTAACTCCAGTAATTGCATCTATGTATCGGCTTTTCTCTCTTCCCTCATTATCTAATTTTCTAATCTCATTTAAAATAAAATCTTCATCTTTATCTCCATCTGGAAGCTTATATATTAATATATTTTCATTCTTAATATTTTTTCTAATTTTAGTCAAAAAATACTCTTTGGCCTTTTCATTCTTAGTAACAATAGCAAAACATCCTTCAAATAGAACATATAAATCAGTGCTAAACCTTTTTGTCATATCCTTATCAAACATTAACAAAGTATTGTCATATCTTTTCTCATCCTCTTCATCAGCATATGCAGCTATTACATAGAAAGACTTACTTATCAAAAATTGGTCATTAATAACTTTGCAAAAAGCATATTCATTAAATGCTCCTGTTCTTTTATCTATGAACTCAGCTGTATTTTCAAAAGAAAAAAATAGTGTCAAAATCACTAATACCTGTAATGAACTAGAAATAAGCAGTGTAGGATTAAGTCCTTGTATTAAAGAACCTACTGCTACAATAAAAAGAGCTCTGGAAATTCCAATTACAATTTGGTTTTCAATTTTATCCCTATACTTTATATAATAATAAAATGTAGCTGCTACATAAAAAGCAATACTTAAATATATGGTATTAACCACAGGTCCAAATGAATAATTGCCCATATCAGTTTTAATATAATCAATAGGTCCAAAAATAGTCACAAAAAATGAAATAATTATTGGTGCAATTGATATTACAATTTGAGCTTTTTCCACTGTACTTTTACATCTTGCATATGAAAGCATGTACAAATATAGCAAAAATACAAACCAATCCAAAGTAAAAATAAATATCCTGTGAGTAGCATTATTTAACAAATGAGATACTTGAGAAAGGTTATTTACTGTATGTATAGTAATTATGTCAAAAAATATATTTAAAAAGGTGGTGCATATAATAGCTTCATATAAAAAATTATGCGAAGTTCTTAATTTTTTACTTTTTCTATAATATTCCCATAAGCTTATAAGAAAAATCATGCTTAAAACCTGAATCTTTACTGCCTGCATAATATTTTCTCCTTTCTTTAATAATGCAATAACATGGAGCACTTTATATTCTATAATTACTATTATACACTTTTTTTCAAATATCATCATTATTATTTAAAATATTAATAATTATGTAAAAATTTTAAATATACTCCATTAAACCATATTCCTTTTATGCCATCTTCTCTTATTTAAATACATATTTCTATCAGCTCTTTTCATCATATCTTGTATGTATACATCATCCTCTTCATTAAAATACGAAAATCCAATAGAAAATTCAATCTTCTTTCTTTCATTTTTATTATACCTGTTCTGTATGTTTTCAATCAATAGCAATATCTGCTTTACTTTAGACATACTATAATTATTTAACAAAACAGCAAATTCATCCCCACCTATTCTATAAACTTCATTGTTATTTCCAATTGCTTCTGTTAATATTTTTGCTGTCATTTGTATCAAATGATCTCCTGCAGCATGACCATAAACATCATTTGTCTTTTTTAAATTATTTACATCTACAATAATTCCCCACAAATCTTTAGCTTCATTTTTTCTTAAATTTAATTCATTAAGCTTTCGTTCATATGCATTTCTATTTTTCACCAATGTATTTTCATCAAAGTCTCTTAAATTTTTTCTTGACTCATTATCAAAACTTTCAAGTTCATCCATTATAATTTCTATAGATTTGTCCTTATTGGGAAGCAGATATGTTAATATATCATCATAATCCATATTCTTTTTAATATTATCTAAAACAAACTCCCTCTCTTTTAAATTATTTGATATAAATGCAAAGGAACCTGTATACAATCTATAAAATTCCACAGATAATTTATTGGTAATTTTCTCATTAAACTTCTTTAAACCTTCATAAATATTTTCTTCCTCCAAACCATCTTTATATATAATTGTAACATAAAAAGGCTTATTTATATATATTCTGTCATTAATAACTTTAAAAAAGGCATACTCATTTAACATACCAGTCTTTTTATGAATAAATTCTGCATTATTTTCAAATGATATAAATAGTATAAATACAACCAAAACTTCACCTCCACTTGAAATAAGAAGATTGGGATTAATAAATTGTAATACTGCTGTAAAAACCACTATTATCACTGCTCTAAATATACCTGCAATAATTCTTTTATCTATTTCATTTCTATATTTAAGACAATAATACAGTATAATAATAAGATAAAATAATATGCTAATATATACAGTATTAGGTACAGGTCCATAAGAATAATTAGTCTCTGATGTTCCCCTATAATATATAGGTCCAAAAACAGCTACAAAAACAGAAAGTATTATAGGCACTACGGAAACTGCTGCTTCAATTTTTCTAAATTCCTTGGCAAATTGTGCATAAGAAAGCGCATACAAGTATAAAATGAATACAAATAAATCCAAAGTAATTATAAAAATTCTATGAGAAATGTCATTTATATAGTATGGTACATCCTGAATATGATTTACAGTATATACAGTTATAATATCAAAAATGACATTAATTAATATGTCAAATATCATTATTTTATATAAAAAGTCATGAGAAGTCTGCAAATTTCTGTTTTTCCTGTAACATGTCCATAAAAGAACCAATATAATAATATTTATTATTTGAAATTTTATTATTTGCATAAAAATGCCTCCTTGAATATGATAAACTTAATATATTTATATTTTACACTTTCTTTTATGATTTTTCTCACTGATTTCAATTTTTTATAATTTAATTTATACACATCAACTATTTTTCATGTAAAACTAGCTAGCCAATAAATTTTCTATTCTAAACTCATACATAAAATAAAAGCTGCCACATTAAATACTTTTATTAATATGCTCTATTATTATATAGAGTAAAAATAAAGTTTTAATATAACAGCTCTTAATTATTTTTATTAGACTTAAGGCCTTAAATTTATTTTCATTTTTTTATTTTTTCAAAAATATCCCTTTAACACTTGTTTCATTTAACACATTCCTCACTTTTAACTATATAATAACATCTACATAATGGTAAATCAAATTAACGAAAAAAGCAAAAGCAAGAAACAACAAGCCTTAAGACCTATTTTGTTTCTTACTTTTTTTAATTTATAACAGTTCGATAATTCCCCTACAAAAAAACAAAATAATATTAAAAATCCACGCATTCAATCTTTAACCTACAACAAATAAAATTATATTTTTAAAAATATTACACATATGTTAAATATTTACATATTTTTTTAAGTTCTTAATATCTTCTTCTAAGTTTACTCCATTAATTGTGATCATATTGCCTGAAATTGCTGCATTTGCTCCGCTTTCAAAACATCTTTTTCCTTTATCCATAAGATTAAGTCTCCCTGCTGCAAGACGAATCTGTGCCTTTGGTATATTACATTCTTCTTTTAATCTCCTATATGAATCACATAAAATATCAACTTCTGCATCAGTTATTCTTTTTCCTGCTGAAACTATCCCAAATCTACTTATACCTTTTTCATAATTTGAAACTGCATCCTTCTTAAAATCTTCATAGGAAATCATATCTTGGACTCTGCATTCACCATTATAACAAACATACTGTGCACAAAACTTACAATCTTCGGAACAGTTTCCTGTTCTTCCACTAATTACAGAACACAAATCCAATTTATTCCCACAGAACTTTTTTCTTATTTCATTTGCTGCTTCAGCAAGTAAACTGGTTTGTCCATTTATGAGCTGTATTGCTTCTTCTTTATTAATAAGTTCACCTGAAAACACCTTATTTTTTAGCTGATTTATAATATTACTCACTACATTTTACACTTCCATTTATGTATTTCATTCTTCTTAGTATAGGTATTAATTTTACTCCTGCTATGGATGTTAAAGCACACTTTAATATATCTCCAGGAATAAATACAACAAAACAGGTCATAATAGCACCATATACACTTACAGGTTTTCCTATATAAAAATTCATAATAAAATAAAAATAGGACACTCCAATAAGATAAACAACACCAAGTCCTGCATAACAGGCTGCAAATAATTTTAATACAGACAATTTTTCTAATTTTTCTGTTATATATCCTGTAAGAGCAGTGCCAAATATGAAAGCCACAAGAAATCCAAAGGTAGGATTAAACACATAACTTATTCCACCACCACCAGTAAATATAGGAAATCCTACAATACCAACAAGCATATAAATTAATGCAGATAAACCTCCAAGTTTCCAGCCTAGAAGTACTCCAGCAAGGGTTGTAAACAGCAACTGCAAAGTAATAGGAACAGGTCCTACTGGTATTTTTATAAACGCTCCTATGGCAATTAATGCTGCAAACATGGATACAAGAATCATATCTCTTATAGAAATTTTTAAATTAAACATAAAAAAGCCTCCTGAAAAAATATAATATCTAGTCTTTTTAACATATTTAACTATATCACTTTTTTTATATTTGTCAACCTATATTATTGTTGTGGTTAACAAACATATTAAGCTCCTTTAACTTCTATATAAATCCATATAAGTCTAATTTTTCATTGTTTTTTATACTCATGGTATTTTAACTGCAAAAAAATAACTGCCACAATATGTGACAGTATAAAATGGTTGCGGGAGAAGGACTTGAACCTACGACCTTCGGGTTATGAGCCCGACGAGCTGCCAGCTGCTCCATCCCGCGTTGTTCATAATATTATATTAACACTAATTCTTTCCATTTGCAAGTACTTTCCAATTTTTTTAATATTTTTTTGTTTTAATTGAATAAATATTTTGTACCTATATTATTTACCCTATACTAATAATGTGTATATAATAACTTTAATAATTATGATCTTACTAAATATGCATATCTTCAAAAATTTTTTAAGTAAACTATAAGAAGAGAAAATCTATAGAAGATAGACTTTCTCTTAAAATAATGGGGATATAAGAATCAAAGTTAATGATATATCAGTAAAATCTGTATTTATTTTACTTTGCAATATAAGGTATTGAGTTTAATATTACCATAACATTCTCCAAAAGTATTAAATAGTATAATATACTATTTTTTATCAAAATAGAATTTTATATCTATTTTTACTAATAAATTATGCTATAATAATTCCAATAAAGTTTTTACTTATACTTTTTATTGCAAAAACTTATACTTTTTTCACCCCTTATACTTTTAGCAATAAATTCCTATATGAAAGAAGGAGAATCTCTTATGAAAATAAATGAAACAATTATGGACTCAAACGAATTTGAGGCAAATAAATTTGTCTCAAAAATAATGCGAAGTACATGTATTGCCATGCTTATAGTAGAAATTCTAGACCTTATTAATGTTTTTACTATAGACAAAAAAATAATGCTTACAATTACAATTATTGTTTGTTTAATATTGATGTTTCCAACACTACTAGTAGATGTATTAAAAATCAAAAAAGGCTATGTTAAATATGTATTAATATGGTGTTCTATGATATTTATATCAATTTTAACTGTAACACTCTCCTATCATACAGTATTATTATTTATATATCCAATCGCATTATCAGCAGTATATTTCTCTAAAAAATTAACAATAGCTACTTTAATCCAGTTTTCTATTTTAATAGTTCTTTCTCAGTTTGGAGCTTTTTATGCTCAACTTACTGTTGACTATAATGGTTTAAGTTTCACAAGATTAATCTGCTTTTTAATTGTTCCAAGAATAATAATACTTATGGCTTTATCAACCATATTCATAGCTGTAAACCAAAGGGCTTCAGCATTAATAGAGCAGATTATATTTTCTCAAGCCGAAAGCAAAAAAATGATTGGTGATATGCAGATTATTATGGACAAAACCTCACAAATTTCAAATAGTCTTACATCATCCATGGAAATTCTTTCTAATGTAAGTAATAACACTGAAAAAAACACTAAGGAAATATCATTAAATATTACTAAAGTTAAAACAGGTTCAAAAGATACCCTTGAAAATATTAGCGAAGCCAATAAAAGCTTAAATTTAATTACTGACAGTATAATTGAACTTTCACAGCAAAGCAAAAATATATACGAACTTTCAAACAAAGTAAAAGAGCTTACAAATGATAATTCAAAAACATCCAATGAAGCTGCAAATAAAATGACAGCTATTAATAACAGCACTAAAGAAACAAAAGATATTATAAATGCTTTAGGTCATAAGACAAATGAAATCATTAATATAGTTAAATTAATAAGCGAAATATCTTCTCAAACTACTCTCCTTGCCTTAAATGCTGCCATTGAAGCACAAAGAGCTGGCGAACATGGAAGGGGCTTTGCTGTAGTAGCTGATGAAGTTGCTTCTTTAGCTGATCAGTCAAAAGAATCAGCTGATAAAATAACTTCTATAATTAATGAAATAACCCAAAATACAAGAGATGCTATTAATTCTATGGATAAAAATGCAGAATTAGTCCAGTCTGGCCTAAACACAATGATTGATGCAAAAGAATGTGCTGATAAAGCCTATAAATCAAATGATGAAATGAACTTGAAAATAAATGAAATAATTTCTGTTACCAATACTGTAACCAACAGCAGTGAAAAAATAGTTAATATAGTAGAACAAGTTAGAAATGTGTGTTCAAAAAACCTAGATGATCTTGACAATGTATTTGTTGAAATTAATAAGGAAATCACTTCTATAAATGAATTAACTTCTCAGGTTTCCAATATTGATAAAATTACTCATGATTTGGATGAAGTTCTTTCAATTAAACAAATATAAAATAGTCAGATTATATTTCATTCAATAGAATTTTTAAAAAGACACAAAAAGGGGATGTGCATTTGAACATCCCCTTTTCATATATCTTCTATACTTTGTTAATTTAAAATCACAAAATATTAATTTTCCTCGCCTTTATTCCTTCTGTTCATTGGGATTCTGATATCTTATAACCTTTGCAGGAACACCACCCACAACTGCATAAGCCGGCACATCCTTTGTAACTACTGCACCAGCTGCAACAACAGCATATTCTCCAATTGTCACCCCAGGGCATATTGTAACATTCATTCCTAACCATGCATTTTTCTTAATAGTAACTTTACCATAAGTATAGATGGTGTGCCTCTCATTCATATCATGATTAATTGTTGCAATTCTAACTCCTGGCGCAATCATTACACCATCCTCAAACTCAATGCCGCCAGAAGCAGAAAGTATTGCAGAATGGTTTATAAAAACCCCTTTTCCAAACTTTACACGATTTCCAAAATCACAGATAAACGGTGTAAGAATTCTCACATCATCAAGTTTTCTATGAAATAATTCCTCCAGATATTTAACGTAACTAGAATCATCAGGAAGAACTGCATTTGCTTTAGCACAAAGAGTTCTTGATCGAATCATCTCTTCACTAGCTTCCACAAAATAACTTTCCCTAACATCAGTTGGACCACCCTGTTCCATTAATTCATATACATATCCTTTTTTATACTTCATTTTATAACCACCCTTCAACCATTTTCCAGTTTTATCTATAGAATTTTTATCTGCTATATATTTATGGATTCACCAAAATAACACCCTGTTCTGGATTTTTATCAATTGCTCCAACTATTCTATGTGGAACATATGGTTCTTCCAAATATGCAATATCTTCAGCAGTTAATTTCACCTCAAATGCTCTAACAGCATCATCCAAATACTGAGTTTTTGTTGCTCCAATGATAGGCGATAAAATCCCCTTTGCCCACTGCCATGCAATGGCTATCTGAGACATTTTGCAATTATACTTTTCTGCAAGTTCTGCTATGCGCTTTACAATCTCCATATCCTCTGTTTCTGTTTTATCATATTTTCTCATGGCAACTCCATCTGTCATTCCGCGAAGAGAATCTGACTTCCATTGTGCTCTTGCCAGATGACCAGCGGCAAGCGGACTATAAGGCATTAATGAAACATTCATTTGCTTACAAATTGGTATTAACTCTCTCTCGTCCTCTCTGTAAAGCAAATTATAATGATTCTCCATTGCTGAAAATAATGTCCATCCATTGTCTTTTGCAGCTAACTGCATATTATGGAACTGATATCCATACATTGCAGATGCACCAAGAGCTCTAACCTTTCCCACCTTTACAAGTTCATGCAGTGTTTCCATAGTCTCCTCTATAGGTGTGTCATAATCAAATCTATGAATAATATATAAATCAAGATAATCTGTTCCAAGACGTGACAAAGTTTTTTCAATTTCCCTCATTATTGCCGGTCTTGATAAACGACCTTCATTAAAATATACCTTTGATGCAATGACAACCTTATCTCTTGATATATTTTTCTTCAAAGCTCTGCCAAGATATTCTTCACTTGTTCCTGCTGAATATCCATTAGCTGTATCAAAAAAGTTATATCCTAAATCAAGGGCATGCTTTACAACCTTCTCGCTCTCTGCTTCATCTAAGGTCCAATCATGCATGGTTCCAGCTTTTCCAAAACTCATACAGCCCACACATAGTTTTGATACTTTTATATCTGTATTTCCAAGATTACTATATTCCATCATCGTCCACTCCTTATCTTAATTGTGCATACTCTTCCTCTGATACCGCCTCGCACCACTCATTGAAACCATCAACTGCTGGCACTTCAATTGCCAGATGTGAAAACCACTCATTAGGAGCTGCCCCATGCCAATGCTTAACTTCTGGTGGAATATTAATACAATCACCCGGTTTCATTTCTACTGCTTCCTTGCCTTCTTCCTGATAATAACCCCGTCCGGCTACACATACTAAAATCTGCCCACCTCCACTTTTTGCTTTATGAATATGCCAGTTATTTCTACATCCAGGTTCAAAGGTTACATTAAAAATGCTAACTTGATTTGTGGATATAGGAGCAAGGAAACTTTGTCCTA
Organism: uncultured Clostridium sp.; assembly: GCA_964588775.1. Lineage (GTDB taxonomy): Bacteria > Bacillota > Clostridia > Clostridiales > Clostridiaceae > Clostridium. The sequence continues at coordinate 2,218 of CAZPRO010000002.1, read as the reverse complement.
CAAAATATTCTGCAAATGTATTGTTTGGCTGTCCAATAGGAAACACCATAGATTTAGCATGAGCTCTCATAGACTCATCCTCATATGGTAAGTCACCTTCATTTGTTTGCCATACTTCCTTAGCAAGATTAAAAACTGCCCATGCCTTTGGCCAACCCGCATAAAATGCCACATGAGTAATAATTGCCGCAATTTCCTTCTGTGTCACTCCATGATTCTTTGCATTTTGCAAATGATATTTTAAAGAAGAATCTGTTATACCAGAAGCCATTAACGCCACCACTGTTATAATACTCCTTGTCTTCAGATTAATATCCTGATTATTCCAGTTTTCACCAAAAAGAACATCATCATTATAATGTGCAAATTCTGGTGCAAATTCTCCAAGTTCATTTCTTCCTGCTATCTGTACAATCTTTTCCATTATGTAAGCCCTCCCAATTATATTTTTTCCTAGTAAATATGTATCATCTACATATTTACTTTCTACTTGTCATCAATGTTGTACCTCAGCCATGTGCCAGAATCATTCCTTGATTCTGAAACCTGTTTCACTAAATTTAATTATTGTAGGCTAGACCTTTAACCCACTCCTCAATTTTCTGTTTTGTTACATTATTAAATATTTTTCCTTCATTTATAATTGCACCTTCAGCTGACGGCTCAAGTTCACTTACAGTATTTCCAAATCCGCTTCCACCTGAGGTTGCAAACAATGTTATTTTTTTACCTGAAAAATCATAGCTTTCCAAAAATGTATTAATAATTGTAGGTGCTACATACCACCAGATTGGAAATCCTAAGATAATTTCCTCATACTTGCTTATTTGAGCATCAGTATCTGTTATCTTTGGTCTGTATTTTTTGTCTTTCATTTCTACACTGCTTCTGGACTTTTTATCCATCCAATTTAAATCAGCCTTGGAATATGGTTCTTTGGGCATGATTTCATATAAATCTGCTTCTGCTGCTGATGCAATCATCTCTGCTATTTTTTTTGTTGTTCCACTGGCACTAAAATATGCCACTAATTTCTTTCCCATATATAAATCCTCCTCATAACCTTAACAAAAAATGTGTAAAGCATTTACCACTTATACCTTACACATCTATTATATTCCTCAATATTAAATTATGTCCAATACCTATACTAAATTGTATTCTATGCCTGAAAGGCATTGATTTCTTCTATAAATTTATTTATTGCTAATGAATAGGGTATATTTCTTCTCCATGCTATTACTGTATTCGCAGATATTTCAGGAAACATTCTTCTTTGGATAAGCAAATCTTCTTTCCAATATTTTGCAGCACCTTCTATGGAAATAGGATATCCTAATCCATGAATCGCCATAACACCAGCATTCGTTCCAAGATTACTAGTAAAAGAGACATGAAGCTTATTAAAATCTTTACCAAACCAGTTCGCAATCTCACTCTGCACATTAAGTCTTTCTGGAAGAATTAAAGGTTTATCCAAAAGATCTGCTTTTATAATATATTCCTTATCTGCTAACGGATCCTCAGGTTTTATGCCAACAACCCAATGATCACTTTCCATAATTCGGATATAATCCAAACCTTCTGTATTGATTGGCTCCAAAAACAAACCAATATCTACCAACCCTTTATTCATCATTTCATATACAGAATCTGCTGTTGCTGTATGTATAGCAATCTGCACCATAGGATATTTTTCTTTATATACTTTGCATATCTCAGCTAATGTTTCAACAGCAGCAAACTCCCCACATCCAATTGTGATAGTGCCTTCAATCAATTCCTTATTTATCTTAAGTTCATCAAGTGTTTTTTCTTCCAGCTCAATTATTTCCAAGGCTCTTCTTTTTAATAATATCCCAGCCTCTGTAAGTGTAATACTACGACTACCTCGTATAAAAAGCACTGTTCCCAGCTCCTTCTCCAATGCAGAAAGCTGTCTTGAAAGTGTAGGCTGAGTAATATGCAATTGTTCTGCGGCTTTTGTAAAACTTTGTTCTTTAGCTACTGTCAAAAAATATCGTAATATTCTAATATCCATCTTTCATACACCTTTTCTATATAGCTTCTATTATTTTTGTAACTTTATGTATAAAACATATCCAAATTAATTTCGCCACATCTATTTTATCTTTAATGTACTTATTCCTTCTTCTAATATTCTCATTTGAAGTAAAGTCTGTTCATCTGTAATTGTCTTTTCTTTATGATTTATTAC
>CAZPRO010000001.1:0-64963 GCA_964588775.1 uncultured Clostridium sp. | reverse complement strand
TGATATTCTCAGGATTACACTGTATGGGTGAAACTCCATTTAATACTGTTCTTATACATGGTCTTATAAGAGATTCTCAAGGAAGAAAGATGAGCAAATCTCTTGGAAACGGAGTAAATCCATTAGATGTTATAGATGAGTATGGTGCTGATGCATTAAGATTTATGATAGCTACTGGTAATGCACCAGGAAATGATATGAGATACTATCCTGAAAGAGTAGAAGCTTCAAGAAACTTCGCAAATAAAATCTGGAATGCTTCAAGATTTGTTATGATGAATCTTGATAAAGACATTATGAACAAATATAAAGACTGTACAGAATATTCTTTAGCAGATAAATATATACTTTCAAAAATGAATACTGTAGTTAAAGAAGTTACAGATAATTTTGAAAAATATGAGCTTGGAATTGCAATGCAGAAGGTTAATGACTTTATGTGGACTGAATTTTGTGATTGGTATATAGAACTTGTTAAACCAGTATTCTATGGCAATGATGAGAAAGCTAAAGGTGTAGTATTTAATGTGTTACAGAAAGTGCTTGTTACAGGGCTCAAATTATTACATCCTGCAATGCCGTTTATTACAGAAGAAATTTATACACATTTAACAGATGAAGAAACAATAGTAACATCTTCATGGCCTGTATATGATGAAGCTTTAAAGGATGAAAAAGCAGAAAAAGATATGGCATATATTATTGAAGCTATTAAAGGACTAAGAAATGTAAGAGCTGAAATGAATGTTGCTCCTTCAAGAAAAGCTAAGGTTATATGCTATATTTCTGAAGAAGCAAAGGAAGCATTTAAAGCTGGTGCAGTATACATGGAAAAATTGGCTTCAGCATCAGAAGTTGAATTTATAGAAGATAAAGCGTTTGTTCCTGCCAATGCAGTTTCACTAGTAGTTAAAGGCGGAGAGTTATTTATGCCTCTTCTTGATTTAGTTGATAGAGAAAAAGAACTTGAAAGATTAAATAAGGAAGTTAAGAAGCTTGAAGGTGAAATTGAAAGAATTGATAAAAAACTAGGAAATGCAGGATTTGTAGCTAAAGCACCAGAAGCTGTCGTTAATGGTGAAAAAGAAAAGAGAATTAAGTATGCAGAAATGCTTCAAGCTGTTAAAGTTAGAATTGAAGCTTTAAATTAGTAAACTTATAATTATAATGATAAAATGTATCATGAATATTAAAGAAATATAATTTGGAATGTATTCAACTTATAGTAATAAAGATTACATATTAATAATATATTAATTATGTAGTCTTTATTTATTATAAGGAGAAATTATGAAAAATAAAACTTCTAAAAAGAATCTGTTTATGCTTATATTTTGGATAAGTCTTTCAATAATATTTAATATATATATATTTATATCAAGAGGAGAAAGAAGTGCTGTAGAATATTTTGGAGGCTACATTGTAGAAATGTCTTTAAGCCTTGATAATCTTTTTTTATTTTTAATGATTTTTACTAATTACAGTGTAAAAAAAGAATATCAGGAAAGAGTTCTTTTATATGGAGTGCTGGGGGCAATGATACTTAGATTTATATTTATTTTATTGGGAGTAAAAATAATAAGCAGATTTGAATTTGTACTATCTATATTTGGTTTAATATTAATATATAGCGGGCTGAAGATGATATTAAAAAGAAAAGAAAGGATTTCATTTCATGAAAATTTTCCAGTAAAACTTTTAAGGAAGATTATGCCTGTAACAAATACTATTGATAATAATCGCTTTTTTGTAAAAAAGAATAAAATACTTTATGCCACACCTCTTTTTGCAGTACTTCTTATAATAGAGTTTAGTGATATAATATTTGCAATAGATTCCATACCAGCTATTTTTTCTATTACAACTGATACATTTATAGTGTATACATCTAATATCTTTGCAGTTTTAGGATTAAGAAGTATGTATTATATTTTAGAAGAAATGAATCAAATGTTTAAATACATGAAATATGGTGTAGGAATTATTCTTATGTTTACAGGAGTAAAGCTTATAGTAATTTTATTTGACATTCACATATCAGTAACTAATTCAGTATTATTTATACTTATTACTTTGTTAAGCAGCATTCTCTTTTCCTTATTAAGGGAGGAAAATAAAAAGCATATTTATTAAAATAGGTACTGTTTATTTTGCAGTTTTTCTATTTGTAGGTGTTGTAGCTTTAACAGTGCCTACAGATTTTAAAATATCAAAATCGATACATATAAATTCAATTAGATAATAATAGTGGAAGTTGAACATTTAAAACAAGTATTATAAAATTAGATAAACAGAATAAGTAAAAGAGGTTAGTAAAATGATGACATATGAAGAAGCAATGGAATATATAGAGAATGTAGGACGTTTTGGTTCTAATTATGGTTTAAAAAGAACCTATAGATTGTTGGATATATTAGGTAATCCTCAGGATAAGTTAAAAATAGTACATGTTGCTGGTACAAATGGGAAAGGTTCAACAACGGCAATGATTACTAAAATGTTAAGAGGATGCGGTTATAAGGTTGGAATGTATACATCACCATATCTTGAAGTATTTGAAGAGAGAATTCAAATAAATGGGGAGAATATAAGAAAAGATGTATTTGTTATGCTTCTAGAAGAAGTAAAAAAAGCTGTAAAAGTAGTGGTTTTGGAAAAATATGATCACCCTACAGAGTTTGAAATATTGACAGCACTTATGTTTTTATATTTTTATAAGGAAGAAGTTGATTATGCAGTAGTAGAAGTAGGTCTTGGAGGTACTATGGATTCTACCAATGTACTTACTCCTGTAGTTAGTGTAATTACTTCAATAAGTATGGATCATATGAATATTCTTGGAAATACAATAGAAGAAATTACAAACCAAAAAGCAGGAATAATAAAAGAGAATAAGAGTGTTGTTTTATATCCTAATGAGGAAAATATAGAAAAAATCATATTAAAAAAAGCTGAAGAAATGAACGCAGAAGCATGTATTGTAAAAAGAGAAGATGCAAGGCTTTTGGTTATAGATAAAGAAAATAACTATCAGTTAATTGAAGTTAAAGGAAATTACAATACATATAATATAAAACTTCCTCTTTTAGGGAAGTATCAAATACTTAATTTGGCAGTTGCAATAAATACAGTAGAAGTATTGCTCTCAAAAGAAAATATACATATAGACAAAGAATGTATTGAAAAGTCCCTAGAAGATGTGGAATGGAAGGGAAGGCTGGAAATAATTAAAAAATCTCCTCTTGTTGTCATAGATGGAGCCCACAACATTGGTGGGATAAAATCTTTAAGCAGCACAATAGATGAGTATTTTCAATATAAAAATATGTATCTTATGTTAGGAATATTGGCTGATAAACAGGTTAATGAAATGATAGAAGTAATTACGCCTAAGGCAAAAAAGGTATTTGCTTTAACACCACATAGCGAAAGGGCAGAACTTGCAGAAGATTTGAAAAGGGAAATATTAAAAGTCAATTCAAATTGTGAGGCCTTTGAAGATTATGAAGAAGCGTTTTTAAAAGTTTATAAAGAAGCTGATAAAGATGATCTTATAATTATTAGCGGATCTTTATATATGATTGGTGATATGCGAAAAATACTTAGAAAAATGTTGGTAAAATAGGGTATTACTATGGTACAATTAAAGTAATACAAAAGGAAGGATAAAGTAATATCAATGAAATTAAAAAAAAGTAACAGAATTTATGATGAAGTAAAAAAATTTTATGATATCAATCCAGAAGGAATATATCCTTATCAAAATTTAGAGTATTCAGGAAGGGATGAGTATCTGCAAAATTGCAGCAGTCATTCTGAAAAATTTGAAAAATGGCAGAAGATAAATGTAAGCACTAAATTGTCAGAAAAAATAATTAATACATATGGAGAAAAGGATTTTTATGAAGGATTTGAAATATTTGTAAAAAGAAATCACATAATATTTTATTATGATTATTTTATTGATTTTTTTTCCCAGTCATTGAGTGAAAGACCAGAATTGCGAAATGATCTCATAGAAGTATTTAAAAAAATAATAAAAGAAACTGAAAATAGTGAAGCACTAAAAGCTTCAATTATAGTAGCAGTTGTATTAAATGATGGTGAACTAAACAAATTATGTAGAGTATTTTCGTGCCATAATGAATACATATTTTATTATATTCAGATTTTGAAGCACAGAAATGAAAACCATAAGATTTTTCATTTGTGTAAAAACTCTTATGGTTATGGCAGGATTTTATCTGTTATGTCTTTAAATGTAGTTAATAAAGAAATGAGAAAGTGGCTTATAGAAGAAGGTCTTAATAATAATGAAGCAATTAGCGAAATGCTAAAATATACACTTTTATCATATAATTTTGAAAAATATATTGATGAAAATGAATATAATAAAGATAAATTTGAAAAAATTGCAATGTATGTAGGAAGATATCTATTTAATGAATATGAAATAAATGAAATTAATATTGGATTGAAAATATGCAATTATATTATTAATACTGTGAGTGAAAAGTTTGGAGGAATATATTCATTATATTGTATAGCAGCCATAATGAATTTTGCTGAAGATTTTCTTTTATATAACACATGTGGTAAAGACAATTCCAGAAAGGAAGAATTTTTGGAAATATGTAAGGAAATGCTTTATAAATGCAGAAACATATGTAAAGACAAAAGATGGACTGAAGTTTTGTCATATGAATTAATAAATATAGATATGGATGCAGATATTATTTTAGCTTGTGCTGAAAGAATTAAATATAAGTTAAAGAAGGCAGAATTTAAAAATTTATTTATAAGAAATTTTAATTCGCCATTTATTTACAATTATGCTTTTTCATGTGAGAATAAATCTTTAGAAAGGCTTGTTTTAACTGAAGGATTAAATAAGTTAAATAAATCTTATATTTTAAGCGGGCAGGATTCCATAAAGATTGAAGACATAAAGTATAATGAAATAGAGCATGTGTGTTATTTTATTATAATCAGCAATATTAAATTTAAAGGAAATGAAGATATTTTTAAAAGTATAAATATGGAAGCATTAAACAGTCCGGTTATTGAAACAAGAAAATGTGCAATAGATAATTTAAATATTATAAAAGAAATTTTAGATGATTATGATAAGGATACAATAATAGAAATAAAAGACAGAGAAGTAAACAGCATATTAAGAGAAGAACTGGATATACTTATAGGAAAAAAGAACTATAAACGTAAAAAATACATAGATATAAATAAATATGCCGTGATAAAACCTCATGTTAAGGACGTGTTATTGTCAACATTAGAAGTTGAAGGTGTTAATTTTGTTGATATGAGTGAAATTAATAATGAGCTATTGGAAAAAAGTATTATATACATTGTACCAATAAGAAATAATAGTGATATAAATACAGTTACAACCTATAATGGATATGTAATTGGCTACCTGTCAAAATCTAATAATGAGATAATTTATAATCTGGTTAGATCTAATAAATATATCTATGGTGCTGTAAAAACAGTAAATGAGGATTATAGCAGTATTAGTATAGATGTATATTTAAGCTATCAGGATGTAGTTGATGAAATTGAAAGTACATTATCCTTATTGACCAGCTATAGAAAGGCTGATTTTATACAATAAAGAAAGTTTAATTTAAATTAAGTGAATTATAGTTTAAGTAATAAGTGACAAATATTTGATAAACTTATGATATAATAAGGTTTTAAAATAGTAAACAAGTCATGGATTTTTTATTACTAAAATTTTAAGGTAAAAATTCTAAGTATTATAATAAATCTTCAGTAGGATAAACATATCTACAGATTTTCATAACTTAAGAATTCTGCATCTCAAAATTAAAGAATAAAAAATTCATGACTTGCTTATTATTTCACCACAATTTTTTAAGTATTGTCTCCTTATATAAATGATAATTTGTATAAGGATTTCATTTTTAGTTCTGTTGGCTTTTATAAAGTAGAAGAGCTTTTGCAAGCTGGTCAGGACATGAAGTCTCTTTATTTCTGCAAAGAGTTCCCTCTAATTTTTCTATAACATCATCTATATTCATTCCACATACCAATTGAGAAATTCCTTTAAGATTACCATTGCAGCCTCCAGTAAATGCAACTGATTTTATAATGTTATTTTCTATTTCAATATCAATTTTTGAAGAACATACTCCTTCTGTTTTATAAGTAAACATAAAAATTCCTCCTATATACCTATATATAATTATAAATATATTATATTAAAATAATGTCAAATAATAAAGACAAATGTAAAAAGATGTATCAAATAAATATTAATAAGAATATACTAGAAATAAAAAAGCAAGGAGGGAAGAATGAGTTATATAATTATATGTAATGCAGGGTCAGATACATTAAGTATATTTGATATAGAAAAAGAAAAGGCATATAACGTAGCAGTCAGCAGAGAAAAGAAAACAACATTTGGACCTCATGGTATGTATGTGGATAAAAATAATATTATTTTAGCCAATAGTTATAATAATACAGTTTCTATATTAAAAAAGCGTACTTTTGAAGAAATTGAACATATAGAAGTAGGGCCATATCCTAATGATGTTACATGTGTTAATGGAAAAATATATGTATTGTGTGGTGAAGCAAATTGTGTACAAAGCTATGATATGAATAGAGAGGAAATTGAGTATGAGGTTATAGTTGGAAATCATCCTAATCAAATTACTCTCTATAATCATAAAAGAAATGCTATAATAACTAATATGGGTGAAGAAAGTATAAGTTTATTTGATTTTTTTAAAAATAAGCTTACAGATAAAATAAATGTGGGAAATTCACCAGTAAAAAGTATTATTTCATCAAATGGACAGTATGTATTTATAGTTATAAGCAATTTTGGTTATGGAAGTAATGGGAAAATATTAATGTTAGAGTTAAGTTCTATGAAAAAATTAAGAGAAGTGTCTGTAGGAGCAGGTCCTGTTGATATTGTTGAATATGAAAAAAAATTATATATAAGCAATTTTTTAGAAGGAAGTATAAGTGTTGTTAATTTAGAAAACTTTAAAGAAGAAAAGCGCATAATAATAGAAAGCAGTATGCCTAGAGGAATGGTAGTAAATAATAATAATATATATTGTGCAGATTATTTCTGTGGAAGACTTTATATAATAGATGCTTTAAATAACCAAAAAAAATCCATAGCAATAGGAAAAGAACCTAATACTATGATTTTTGAAGAATTTTAATTTATAAGAAGATTTATTATATTTGTATAAATTTGAGAAGGGTTCTTTTTCCATTTAGAACATATTGATGCAGCCTGTTCTTTTGTAGGAACTGTAAGTTTTAGTTCCATAAGAAGACTTTCATCTTCCACTGCTTTTAAATCTACTATAAAACTATCTTTATTTCCTAAAGTATAATCAGCATGAATGCTTAACTCTTTTTTTATAACAGCCCATTTTTGTTTTATATATTTATCTGCTAAAGAAATTTTTTCAGGAGATAATCTGTCTTTGAATAATTCTAGGACATTATCTCCTTTTTCTGTCAATGTTAGTACTTTTTTGTCCATATTGCTGCGATACTGAACAAATTGTGAAACTTCAAGTTCTGATAGATATTGTTGGAAAGTAAAATAATTCATAAAGTTGTTTTCAAGGATGATTTCGGTAAACTGAGTATTTGATATGGGTTCCTTAATTGATTTTAATATATATAACATTAATAATTTATTTTCTGCTAGTTCCATTGAATTTTCGTACATCTTTACCTCCATGACAAAAAAACTTTCATGTTTATTATAGCATAATTTATATTTTAGTGAAAATATATAATAATAAAATTGAAAAAATAATAAATTATTATTGACATAATAAATTATTAAAAATAAAATAAAAATAGTTACATTAATGTAATTATTTTACAAAATTATATATCTAAATGTTATAAATTAAAAACATTTGAATATAGTTAATAATAAAGTATTATGTAATTGGAGGGCAATTGAGAGAAAGAACATTTAAAATTGTATTTAATATGGTATTATTATTAACTATAATGTTTATTTCTACAGTATCACAAAAAAATAATGTGGAGGTATTAACTAAAAATACTTTTAGTCAGCCTATATATTCTGTTGACACAAGTGATAAGGTTGTAAGCATTACATTGGATATTAACTGGGCTGAAAAAGACAATTTATCAGTAATATTAGATTTGCTTGATAAATATAATATAAAGGGAACATTTTTCATTATGGGAGGATGGGTAAATTATAGTGAAGAGAATGTAAACAAGTTAAAGGATATTACAGAAAGGGGGCATGAAATAGGAAATCATAGTTATATGCATCCTGGTTTTAGCAAAATAAATGAACAAAAAATGGAAGAAGAAATTATGAAAACTGATGAAATTATTAAAAAATATACAGGACAAGAGGTTGTTTTATTTAGATTTCCAAGTGGAGATTATAATGAAAAAGCAGTAAAAAAGGTAAATGATTTAAAACATTATGCTATACAATGGGATGCTGATTCTGTTGACTGGAAAGAACTTGGATGTGAAGTTGAATACAATAAAATAATGAAAAATATTCATCCAGGGGCAATAATGCTTTTTCATAACAATGCAAAGTATACACCAGAGAATTTGGAAAGAATAATTATTGACTTAAAGGGTAAGGGATATGAATTTAAAACAGTAGGTGAGATGATTTACAAAGATAGTTATTATATTGATAAGAATGGAGTTCAACATGAAAATTAAAAGTTTTTTACAAATTTAACCTAATTATATTGAAAAGATTATGGTTTTTGTATTATAATGGTAATACATGTTAAGGGTTAGTGTAAAAATATACTAAAATAATAGCTGATAGAGAGAGGGATTACAAATGGATAATTTAATGCTAAATAACAAAATGTATCTAGAAGGCAAGGTTACTTCTGGACTAGAATTTAGCCATGAAATGTATGGAGAAGGGTTTTATACATTCAATTTAGAAGTAATGAGATTAAGTGATTCAGTGGATAATTTAAATATAACTGTATCAGAAAGATTATTAAGTAATATTAATTTGGAATTGGGAACAGAAATAATTGTAGAAGGCCAATTAAGATCATATAATAAATTTGTAGATGGATCAAACAAATTAATTTTAACTGTTTTTGCAAGAAATATTGAACCTTGCATTGAAAGAAGCAAAAATCCTAATGAGATTTTTCTTGATGGATATATATGCAAAGAACCAGTTTATAGGACAACTCCCTTTGGTAGAGAAATTGCAGATGTTCTGCTGGCTGTAAATAGAGCTTATAATAAATCTGATTATATACCTACAATTGCATGGGGAAGGAATTCAAGATTCTGTCAGACTTTAAATGTTGGAGATAACATTAAAGTATGGGGAAGACTTCAAAGCAGAGAATATCAAAAGAAGGTGTCTGATACAGAAGTTATAAAGAAAATTGCCTATGAAGTATCTATTTCAAAAATGGAAAAGGTTACAAAAGAGGAAAGTGATAATTCAGGAGAAGAAGGTGCAGTATAGTACTTGCTTAATAATAAAAGACGGCAGAAGGCCGTCTTTTATTATTTTCTTAAATCATCTAAAAGCTGAGTTTTATCTTTGGTTTTATCATCAACATTTTTAATGATTTTTGCAGGAGAACCAGCAACAACAACTCCAGAAGGAACATCAGCAGTAACAACAGAACCAGCAGCAACAACAGAACCTTCTCCTATTTTTACACCTTCAAGGATTACTGAGTTTGCACCAATTAAAACATTATCTCCAATTCTACATGGATCTTTGCTTGGTGGTTCTAAAACTCCAGCAACAACAGAACCAGCACCTAAATGTACATTTTTGCCAAGTTGACCTCTTGCTCCAACAACAGCATTCATATCAACCATGGTTCCATCACCAATTACAGCACCAATATTTATTACAGCACCCATCATTACAACGGCATTTTTTCCGATTGTAACTTTATCTCTTATTATAGCGCCTGGTTCAATTCTTGCGTCAACCTGTAATAAATCAAGCATAGGTATAGCTGAATTTCTTCTGTCATTTTCTATTCTAAAATGTTTTATGAGATGTTTATTATCTAAAACGATTTTTGTTATAGAATCAGATTCACCCATTAATATGTAGAAGCCTTTAGTTCCATACCATTCTATGTCACTCATATCAGCTTCACTTAAATCTCCATTAACGTAAACTTTTACTGGAGTTGATTTTTTAGATTCCTTAATAAATCTTGCAATTTCATAAGGATCTGTTAAATTGTATGACATTATATCACTCCTTTTTTATTATCATAATTACAACAATAACATTATAATAAAAAATACAATTTTTTAAAAGACATATTAGGAAAAATTAGGGGTAATAATTGAATAAATATACATTATGTTGTAAAATTAATTGATAAATATGGGGAGGTAACAGCAATGAATAAATTTTTAAATGATGTACAAATATCAGGAATCAGAAGATTTTCAAATAAAGTAAAAAAAGTGCAGGGGGCTATATCTTTAACTTTAGGGCAGCCAGATTTTTATGTTCCAGATGTGGTAAAGAAAGCTATGATAAAGGCTGTTAATGAAAATAAAACAACATATACATCAAATGAAGGAATACCAGAACTTAGAGAAGAAATAAGCAAATATTTAAAAAGACAATTTAATATTGAATATAATAAAGATGAAATATGTCTTACTGTGGGTGGAAGTGAAGGTTTGTATTCAGTTCTTAGTGCTCTTTTAAATGAAGGAGATAAAATTCTTATATCTTCACCAGCTTATCCAGCCTATGAAAATATTGCAAGAATCCTTGGTGCTCAAGTGATTAATTATGGATTAAATGAAGATTTTACTATAAAAATAGATGAAATAAGAGACAAGATAAAAAAAGAGAAAATAAAATATATTATATTATCCTTCCCATCCAATCCTACAGGAGCAATTCTTAATAAGAATCAAAGAGATGAACTTGTGGAACTGATAAAAGAAAATGATTTAATTGCAGTAACAGATGAAATGTATTCTGCAATAATATTTGATGATTATTATTCAGTAGCTCAGATAAAAGAAATAAAAGATCAGATAATATATGTAAGCGGATTTTCAAAGTTATTTTCAATGACTGGTATAAGAATTGGATATGTGGCATGTACTGAAAAATATATGAAGGAAATAATGAAAGTACATCAATATGGAGTATCATGTACATCATCAATTGGACAGTATGGAGCTTTGGCAGGACTTAAATATGCATTAAATGATGCAGAAAATATGCGTAAAACTTTTGAAAAGAGAAAAAATTACTGTATGAAGAGACTTAGGGAAATGAATATTGATGTGACAGAGCCTAAGGGGGCGTTTTATATTTTTCCATCAATTAAAAAATTTAATATGTCTTCAGAAGAGTTCTGTGAAAAATTATTGTATGAGGAAAAACTGGGAATTACTCCTGGTAATGCTTTTGGAAAATTGGGAGAAGGATATATGAGAATAACATATTGTTATAGTGATGAAGAGTTAAAAGAAGCTTTTGATAGGCTTGAAAGATTTGTAAAAAGAAATTTTAAATAGGTTCTAAAGGAAATGTTTTAATAAAACATAGAAAGGTGAGCTGTAGCTGGTGGATTTTTATCTGCCTAGTGTTACAGCCATTTTTTAGTGAATTAATCTGCATTAGAATGAGTGCTGTAATAATTAAAAAGCATTTATTGTAGTGTTAAAAATATAAAATGATGTATAGCACACTTTACATGAATTGTAAAGTGTGCTATACTATCAAATGTAAAGTGGAGTTTACATTTCAAATGGAGGTGAATTGGATTGAAAAACTGTATTAGTGAGCTGAGGAAGGCAAACAAAATGACTCAAGAAGAACTCGCAGAAAAGGTTCAGGTTACACGTCAAACAATAATATCACTTGAAAATGGGAAATATAATGCTTCATTATTGCTTGCACATAAAATAGCAAAGTTTTTTGGATTATCAATTGAAGAAATATTTATTTTTGAGGAGGAATGATTATGCAAAAAATATCATTTAGAAAGAAACTTATTATTGGAAATATTATTTCATTTATTTTAGTTTTGTTGGGAATAGCAGCAATAGGTTTAACATTGTATACAGTAGGAAATGGCATTAAAGTAGATGATTTTGCTAAAGGGTTTTACAGAGGAACAGGTGGTGGTTTGATTGGTGCTGGAACAATAACTATAATTATTAACTTATATACAATGAATAATGATAAAAAATTTAAGGAAGCAGAAATTAAATATAGAGATGAACGAAATAAAATAATACTACAAAAAACAGCAGCAGTAAGTTTTTTTATATGTTTGTTTGCTTCATATGTAGGAATATTAATTTTAGGATTAATAAATGAATATATATTTAATACTTTGCTTGTAGTGTTTGGAATTCAAGGAATAATATTGTTTGTAGTATATATAGTTATGAACAGGATTATATAATATAAAAATACAAGGCCGACTCATAACTAATTTTCTCATTAGTTACGCAGACGGCCTGCTTTTTGTTAAATTAAAAAGTTACATACAATATAATATATAAATATTGTTAAAAAACGTGTTTGAGTATAACCATTTCTATTTTTTATTGTAATTATCTATTCAAGTCCTATTACATCATTCATATCATAGTGACCTGGTTTTGTTATATCAGCCATGTATTCACATGCCTTTAAAGCACCTATTGCAAACACTTCTCTTGAAATAGCTTTGTGTGAAATTTCAATTACTTCACCAGTACCAGCAAAGATAACATCATGGTCACCAACAATAGAACCGCCTCTTATTGCATGTATGCCAATTTCATTTTGTTCTCTCTTATGATTCCCTTCTCTGCCATAAACAAATTTAGTTTCATCCTTTAAAGAATCTTTAATTGTATCAGCTAAAAGAACAGCAGTACCACTTGGAGAATCAACTTTCTGATTATGATGTTTTTCAACTATTTCAATGTCATAGTTGCCATAAAGCATAGGAGCAACCTTTTTTAGTAATGAGTTTATTAAGTTTATTCCAAATGACATGTTAGCTGATCTGAATAAAGGAAGAGTTTGGCTTTTTTCTTCAATTAATTCAAGCTGTTCTTTAGAAAAGCCAGTTGAGCAGATAACAAAAGGTTTTTTTGTTTTTTCTGTAAGAGCTAGTAGACCATCAAGGGCATCAGCTCTTGAAAAATCTAATAATACATCATATTCAATGTTTAATTCTTCTGGAGATTTAAAAACTGGATATGGAGCAGGACTTGGAAATTTATCTATACCTCCAACTATTTCTAAATTTGAAAACTGTTTTGAGCATTCTGTAATCATTTTGCCCATTTTACCACAGCAGCCATTTAATATTACTTTAACCATTTTATTCATCATCCTTACTTAATTAAATTTTTATCTTTAAGTGCAGATATTAATTTGTTTTTATTATCTTCACTCATTTCGCACAAAGGTAGTCTTAATAAACCAGCATTAAGATTCATTAAATTCATAGCAGTTTTTATAGGAATAGGATTTACCTCCATAAATAGAGCATTTATTAAATCTATATATTTAAGTTGAATTTCAGAAGCTTTTTTAAAATCTCCTTTTAAACATAAGCTGGTTATATAGTGTACTGTTTCAGGTATTATATTTGCAAGAACAGATATGACACCAATTCCTCCTAGGGACATTATAGGCACAATTAAATCATCATTACCAGAATAAATATCAATTTTATCTTTACATAAAGCTTTTATTTCAGCTATCTGACTCATATTACCGCTGGCTTCTTTTATAGCAGTAATATTTTTTAAACTGCATAATTTCAGAAAAGTCTGTGGACTTATATTTACACCAGTTCTAGAGGGTACATTATAGACAATAATGGGGATATTAACAGCATTATTGATTGCTTCAAAATGTTTTATAATGCCATTTTCATTTGCTTTATTATAATAGGGTGTTATTACAAGAAGTCCATCAACTCCAACAGATTGAGCAAATTTACTCATTTTTACTGCTGAAGAGGTATTATTTGAGCCTGTTCCTGCAATTACTGGAATACGTTTGTTTATAACATCAACAGCGAATTTTATAGTTTCTTCTTTTTCTTTGTATGACATGGTTGAACCTTCACCAGTTGTTCCACAAATTATTATGGCATCAGTTTTATTTGATACATGATATTCTAATAGCTTTTCTAAAGTAGCAAAATCAACACCATTTTTATTGAAGGGAGTAACTATGGCTACTCCTGAGCCTTTAAATATGGACATAAAAATCCTCCAAGATAGTTATATATTATAATATACAGGTTCAAATAAAGAGTTTCTAAAAACAATAAAATTCTTAGATATAATATAGTATATACATTTTTATGAATGACGTCTATATTTTAGAATGTGGAACCTTAAAATCTGCAGAATAAGATAAATATATTTAGGCAAGAATATAGTAAAACAAAAAATAATTGTTTTAAGGAAGTGATTATTTGAGTGCACCATTAAAAAAAGTAATAAAATCGAAGCTTAAAAATAACAAGGAATTAACAGAAGCAGAAAAGCTGAGAGAAAAAATGAAGTATGAAATAGCAGAGGAGCTTGGTCTTATAGATAAGGTTGTAAGAGAAGGCTGGGGAGGATTATCAGCACAGGAAACTGGAAGAATTGGAGGGCTTATGAACAAAAGAAAGAGAACTTTAAAAATTCCTTTAAATAAGGACATATTAAATAAAAAAAATTAATGGGATAATTTTAAATAATTGACTATGGGCTGTTTTAAGATATAATATACTAGGAAATAAGAAAAATATTTAAGGGCGTGACATATAAATGGCGTATGAAGAGTTTGCAGCAATATATGATGAATTAATAAATGAAGACATCAATTATGAGAAAATATATAATAAAATTAAAGAAATTTGTCATACATACAATATAGATAATAATGACTATCTCGATTTAGCATGTGGAACAGGAAATGTAAGCTGCATAGTTGGGAAAAATTTTAAAAATACATATGCAGTAGATTTATCTCATGATATGCTTAGTATTGCATATGAAAAGCTGCATTCAAAGAAAATTAAGTCTAAAGTAATATGTCAGGATATGACTGAACTTAATTTGAATCATACATTTGATTTAATAACCTGTGTTCTTGATTCCAGTAATTACATAATAGACGAAGAAGATTTTGAAAATTATATAAAAGGAGTATACAATCACTTAAAAGAAAATGGTCTGTTTGTGTTTGATATGAATTCATGGTATAAATTAAGTGAAATATTAGGAAATAATATTTTTACATATGATTCCCCTAAGGTATTTTACACATGGGAAAATATTTTTGAAGATGAAGTTTCAAATATGTTTTTAACTTTTTTTGTAAAAAATAAAAATAATTTATACGAGAGATTTGATGAAGAACATTATGAAAGAGCATATAGAGATGAGTATGTAAGTCAGGTTCTTTACAAAAATAATTTTGAAATACTACATAAGTTTGATGGATATAGTAATAAACCAGTAAATGAAGAATCAGAGAGAATATTATATGTAGTAAGAAAAAGAAAATAGGAGATGGGTAAATAAGTATGGAAGATAAATTAATTAAAGCTACAGCAAAAGATGGAATGGTAAGAATAATTGGAGCAATAACAACCAATCTTGTTAATGAAGGCACAAAAATTCATGACTGTACACCAGTTTGTAGTGCTGCTTTTGGAAGAATGCTTACAGCTGGAGCATTAATGGGGTCAATGCTTAAAGGCCATAAGGAAGTAACAACTTTAAAGATAAATGGTGGCGGAGACATAAATGGAATAACAGTAACTGCTCATAGTGATAGTAGTGTAAAAGGATTTATTGGAAATCCATATGTTGACAGACCATTAAATGAAAAAGGAAAGCTGGATGTAGGAGGAGCAGTAGGAACTAATGGCATATTATACGTAATAAAAGATTTAGGACTTAAAGATCCTTATGTAGGTCAGGTTCCCATTCAAACTGGAGAAATAGGAGATGATTTTGCTTTTTACTTTACTGTATCAGAACAGACGCCTTCTGCTGTTTCTCTTGGAGTGTTAGTGGATAGGGATTTATCCATAAAATGTGCAGGAGGATTTATAGTACAGATGATGCCGGGAAGTGATGAACTTCTTGCTGATGTTATTACATACAGACTTCAGGAAGTACCGCCTATAACAACAATGATTAATGAAGGAAAAACTATTGAAGAAATTTTAGAATTTATCTTTGAAGGTATGGAGCTTAAAATTCTAGAGGTCAGCACGCCGGCATATAAGTGTGACTGTAGTCGTAAAAGAGTAGAAAAGGCTCTTGTTTCAATAGGAAAAAAAGATCTTCAAGAATTATATGATGACGGAAAAGGTGAAGAAATAGTATGTAATTTTTGTAATAAAAAATATGAATTTACTAAAGAGGATATTGGTGAACTTTTAAAATATTAATAATCAATAAAAAACAGCACTTAGCTGTTTTTTTGTTTATTTAATGTGTTAAGTGTTAAAAATATGTTGTATAATTATTAAAGATAAAATATGTCATATTGTAGGAGGACAAAATGAAAAACACATTAAAGATGGGTGTGGATATTGGATCTACAACCATTAAAATGGTAGTAATAAATGAAGAAGAAAAACTTCTGTATAAAACATATAGAAGACATTATTCAGAAATTAAGAATGCATTTATTAAATGCCTGGAAGATTGTAGAAATACCATAGATGAATTTGAAGAATATGAATTGTATACTGCTGTTTCAGGATCTGGAGGAATGGGTCTGGCAGAAAAGTTAAAGGTAGAATTTGTTCAAGAAGTTGTAGCAAGTACAAAGGCAGTACAAAAATATAATCCTGAAACTGATGTAATAATTGAACTTGGAGGAGAAGATGCCAAAATTACATATTTGAAAAATGGTGTTGAGCAGAGAATGAATGGTACATGTGCAGGAGGCACAGGAGCATTTATTGACCAAATGGCATCTCTTCTTGATATGAATGCAACGCAGCTTAATGAAGAAGCAAAAGATTATAAGCAGATATATAAAATAGCAGCAAGATGTGGGGTTTTTGCCAAAACAGATATACAGCCTTTAATTAATGAAGGAGCAGAAAAAGCAGATATAGCAATATCTATTTTTCATGCAGTAGTCATGCAAAGTATAAGTGCACTTGCCTGTGGGCATCCAATAAAAGGAAATGTTGCTT
This sequence comes from uncultured Clostridium sp., assembly GCA_964588775.1. Taxonomy (GTDB): domain Bacteria; phylum Bacillota; class Clostridia; order Clostridiales; family Clostridiaceae; genus Clostridium. The sequence goes on along the minus strand of CAZPRO010000001.1, from coordinate 47,723 downwards.
TTTTAGGAGGACCTCTTACATTCCTTTCAGAGCTTAGGAAAAGGTTTATTGAAGTTTTAAATCTTAAACCACAAGAAGTGATTTTTCCAGAAAATTCAGAATTATATGTAGCTATGGGAACTGCACTTATGAGTGGTGGAAAGGGAGTTACCAGTTATAACGCTTTAATAAATAATATAAACAAGGCTCATAAAGAAACAAAAGAAAAAAAACATGTATTAAAACCTTTGTTTGAAAATGAAGAAGAATATCATAGTTTTGTTAAAAGACATAGTGAAAATGTAGTAAAACAGTTCGATATAAGTCTGGCTGATGGGCGCTGTTATCTTGGAATAGATGCAGGTTCTACAACAACAAAGGCTGTTCTTATTAATGATAATTGTGAAATAGTATATTCTTATTACTCAGATAATAAGGGAAACCCAGTTAATACAACAACAAAAATACTAAAGGATATATACAGCAAACTGCCAGACAAGGCTGAAATTGTCAATTCAGCAGTAACTGGATATGGAGAAGGACTTTTAAAGGAAGCATTTAAAATTGATATTGGTGAAATTGAAACAGTAGCCCATTATAAAGGAGCTAAATATTTTCATAGAGATGTAGATTTTATTCTTGATATTGGTGGTCAGGATATGAAATGCTTGCGAATTGAAAATAATAATATTGCAAGCATTACTTTAAATGAGGCATGTTCAGCTGGATGTGGATCTTTTCTTCAGGCTTTTGCAAAATCTCTTGGAATTGAAATAAAAGACTTTGCAAAGAAGGCACTTTTAGCAAAAAATCCAGTGGATTTAGGCTCACGATGCACTGTATTTATGAATTCTAAAGTTAAACAGGCTCAAAAAGAAGGATTTTCTGTAGAAGATATTGCAGCAGGTCTTGCTTATTCAGTAGTAAAAAATTCTCTTTATAAAGTTATAAAGCTTAGAAACAGTGAGGAACTTGGACAAAATATAGTTGTTCAAGGTGGAACTTTTTATAATGACGCTGTGCTTAGAAGTTTTGAATTATTAAGCAAAAAAAATGTAATAAGACCTAATATATCTGGTCTTATGGGTGCCTTTGGAGCTGCAATTATAGCAAAGGAAAGATATACAAAGGGTTATAAAAGTACTATTGCAGACAAGGAAGAAATAGAAAATATTAATATGAAGTCGGCTTTTGCAAGGTGCGGAAGATGTGGAAACAATTGCATGCTTACTATTAATACTTTTGCAAATGGGAACAGATTTATAGCTGGTAACAAATGTGAAGCACCTTTAGGGTTAAAGAAAAAGAATGAAGAAATTCCTAATCTTTATGAATATAAATATGAAAGATTATTTAGTTACAAACCATTGTCAGAGAAAGAAGCTAAAAGGGGAATAATAGGTATTCCCAGAGTACTTAATATATATGAGAATTATCCTTTATGGTTTACTATTTTTACAGAACTCAAATTTAGAGTTGAAGTTTCATCTCCATCAAGTAAGAAGATATATGAAAAGGGGATTTCTTCAATTGCTTCAGAAACAGCATGTTATCCTGCAAAGATTGTTCATGGGCACATAGAAGATTTAGTTCAGCGTAATATAAAGGTGATCTTTTATCCTTGTATAGTTCATGAAAAAAGAGAATTTGAAAAGGCTGCTAATACATTTAATTGTCCCGTTGTAACTTCCTATGCAGAAGTTATAAAAAACAATGTGGATTCTTTAAAAGAAAATAATGTTAAATTTATGAATCCCTTTCTGCCAATTGCAGATAAGAAAAGATTAAAGAGAAGACTTAAGGAAGAACTTAAAGAATTTAATATCCCATTTAAAGAAATAGATAATGCAGTTGAAAAGGCATGGGAAGAGCAGGAAAAATTTAAGGGAGACATAAAGCAGAAAGGTTTGGAAGCCTTAAGATACATAAAAGAAAATAATATTAAGGGTATCCTGTTAAGCGGAAGACCATATCATATTGATCCGGAAATTAATCATGGAATTCCAAAACTTATTACAAGCCTTAACATGGCTGTGTTTACAGAAGATTCTCTTGCTTGTTTTGGAGAATTTAAAGAAGAAGCCAATATAGTTGACCAATGGGCTTATCATTCAAGATTATATAGGGCTGCAAATTTCATATTAAACATGAATGATATAAATCTTGTTCAATTAACTTCATTTGGATGTGGTCTTGATTCGGTTACTACTGAAGCTGTAAGTGATATATTAAAAAAAGGAAACAAAATTTATACCAATATAAAAATTGATGAAGGAAGTAATTTAGGTGCAGCAAGAATCAGGCTTCGTTCTCTCAAAGCAGCAGTAGAAGAAAGAGATGCGAATGGCTGGAATTTAGTTGCAGCAGCTTTGGATAAGGATGAATCTAAGGAATATGTAAATCCAGGCAAGGAAAAAACTATAATTGTTCCACAGTTCTCCAAAATTCATTTTGATGTACTACAAGGTTTGTTTAAACAAAATGGATATGACATTGTAGTATTAAATAATTCGTCAAATGCAGTTAATGAAGGTATAAAGTATGTAAACAATGATATGTGCTATCCAGCAGTAGTGGTAATTGGTCAGATAATAGAAGCTTTAAAATCTGGAAAATATGATTTGGAAAATACTGCAGTTCTTTTGGCACAAAGTGAGGGACAATGCAGGTTTACAAATTATGTAAAAGTTCTTGAAAAAGCATTAAAGGAAGCTGGATTTGAAAATATACCAGTAATTTCATTTAATCTTGCTGGAGTTAAAAAGGCAAATGCTCTTGAAGGGATTACTTTTGATATGGCTAAGAAAGCAATTGCAGGAATTATATATGGAGATTTATTATCAAGAGTAGTACATAGAATAAGACCTTATGAGAAAATTTCAGGAACGGTAGATAAACTTTACGAAAAATGGATTAATATATGCAGAGAATCCTTTAAGGAGCCTTTATCCAAGCATTTTAAGAATATAATTGAAGGAGTTATTAGGGATTTTGAAAATGTTTCTATTGTAAGTGAAGAAAAACCTAAAGTTGGTATTGTAGGAGAACTGTTAGTTAAGTTTAATGATGTAGCAAATAATAATATTATAAAAATGCTAGAGAATGAAGGAGTGGAAGTTGTTCATAATGACTTTTTAACAATGTTTCTTGCCAACGCTAAAATAAAAGTATTTAACTATAAAATGCTGGAAGGAACATTTTTAAGTAAAATAACAGGTGAGATGGTTATAAAGTTTATAGAAAAATATCAAAAAATATATATTAATGCATTAAAGAAAAGCAAGAAATTTTATGTTACTGAAAGGATAGATGAAATGGCAGAAAATGCAGAAAAGATTTTATCTATTGGAAATCAATCTGGTGAAGGATGGAAACTTCCAGGAGAAATACTTGAACTTTCAAACTGGGGAGTTAATAATATAATATGTATGCAGCCTTTTGGGTGTCTTCCATCACATACAATAGTTAGAGGAAGTATTAAGGCTCTTAAAAATATAAATAAAAAATTGAATATTGTAACAATAGAATATGATCCTGGTGCAAGTGAAGTTAACCAGATGAATAGAATTAAGTTAATGCTTGCAAGGGCTTTCAACAGAATATAAAGGAGAAGTGGTTTGTGAAGAAGAGTATAGTATTTGATATGGATGGTATAATATTTGACAGTGAACAGTTAGTTTTAAGAACATGGAAACATTATGCTCCAGAGTATGGATTAAATAATATTGAAGAGTCTTTTCTTAAATGTGTAGGTACTACAAGAGAAAGTACTAAGAAGACAATGGAAAAAATCTATGGAACAGATTTCAATTATATAGAATTTCGAGATAAGGCTTCAGAACTTTTTCACAAAACAGCAGAAGAGGAAGGACTTCCTTTAAAAAAGGGAGTGGAAGAGCTGCTGAATTATTTAAAAGAAGAAGAATATGTAATAGGACTTGCTTCTTCAACAAGAATAGAAATTGTTACAAAGGAATTAAAGGAAGCTGGATTATATGAATATTTTAATACTATTATGGGCGGAGATTTGCTGCAAAGGAGCAAGCCATATCCAGATATTTATCTTATGACATGTGAGAAAATGAATGTAGACCCTAAAGATACATATGCAGTGGAAGATTCTTATAATGGAATTAGGTCAGCCTATAGTGCAGCAATGAAGCCTATCATGGTTCCAGACTTACTGCCTTCTACAGATGAAATGAGAGAAAAAGCCATAATAATTTTACATGATCTCATACAGGTAAAGGATTATTTGAAGAGAAAGTAAAGATTAAAATGCCAGCTTATATAGGGGGAATAAGCCGGCATTCTTTTATATTATAAAGGGATATACTTATGAAAAAATTAAATTTATAATCACCAGTATAGGGAAGAACTGGTGATTTAAAACAAATATTTATTAAAGGGATAATAATGAAAAATAAAATTAATTACTAACTTTACAATAATTATTATACTAATGAAATGTGGCAGTAATGTGTCAGAAATAAAATTTAATAATAAAATATCCATTGAGGTGAAAGATTATGAAAATAACAACATTAATTGAAAATACAAAAGATGATAAGGGAATTCTTATAAATGAACATGGTCTATCTATGTTTATAGAATCTTCATATGGAAATATATTATTTGATACAGGTCAGAGTGGAGATTTTTTAAAAAATGCGGAGAAGATGAACATAGATTTAAAGAGTATAAGTACTTTAATATTAAGTCATGGGCATTATGATCACTGTGGAGGTTTAAAACTCCTCTTAGAAACTTATAATATACTGCCACAAGTGATAGTTGGAAGCAATTTTTTTGAAAATTCAAATAAATATCATTATAATAAAGATAATAATACTTACAGATATAATGGAATAGATTTTGATGAAGTCTATTTAAAAAACAGGGGTATAAAGGTTAAAGCCATATGTGAAAATAAATATAAGGTCAATAATGAAGTTTTTGTTTTTACTAATTTTAAAAGAATTCATGGTTTTGAAAAATATAATGAAGCTTTAAAAATTAAAACAAATAATAATGAATATATTACTGATAAATTCCAGGAGGAAATTGCAGTTGGTTTAAAAACTAAAAATGGATTAATTGTTCTTGTTGGATGTGCACATCCAGGTTTTTTAAACATAATAGATAGTATAGAGGAATATGAAGGAGAAGAGATTTTTGGAATAATTGGAGGAACACATCTTATTTCAGCAAATGATTATAGAATTAAAAAAAGTGCAGAATATTTAAAAAATAAAAAAATGAATATAATTGGATTATCTCATTGTACTGGAGTTAAGGCAGGAAATATATTAAATAAATGTTGTGATGGAGTATTTGTTAATAAAACAGGAGCTCAATTGCAGATTAATTAAAACTAATTAAGGGTGATAAGAATGAATAAAGGAAGTGTAAAATATTTTAAAGATAGAGTTGGAATAGAATATATAATTACTTCAAATTCTAATATATTATATCCTATGCACAATCATGTTTCTGTATACAGTATTTTATTTTTATTGGAGGGAAAAATAAAAATTAAAGGCATGAATAAATGTTTTGTGTTGGAAAAAGGAATGTATCATGTAATAAGACCTTATGAAGTTCATTCTATAATACCTGAAAATGATAGATATAGTATGATTTGTATATGTTTGAATAAAGAGAAGCTGCAGTATTTAGAATATGATTATATTAAAAATATTGTTATAGATGATTTAAAAAAAATCATGGACAAAGGTTTTATTACATTTAAAAATATAAATATATTTTTAAATGTAATAAAAGTTATTTTTGATGAAAATAATCATAGACAAATAGAAGGAAGAATTACTAATATTATAGATAAGATTGTGTCAAGTCCTGAGGAAAAGTATGATATTGAATATATTTCAAAAGAAGTTAATATAAGCAAGTACTATTTGATTAGATTAATAAAAAATGAAATAGGGCTTACACCCCATAAATTTATAATTCAAAATAGAATAAGAAAAAGCCAGAAATATTTAAACGAGAATTACAATATTATGGAAGCAGCCCTAAGCTGTGGTTTTTATGATGAAAGTCATTTCATCAGACATTTTAAAAATATACTGGGATTAACACCTAATGAGTATATTGATTCTTTTCATTTTTTAAGATGAAATTTGCTTTCATTTAAATAAATGCATAAGCTTTGATTTAAACAAGAGCTGGAAAAAATTTTGCAAAAATATATAAACCGTCATGACCAGCATAAACTTCATGAGGAATATTTTTTGGAAAAATTGAAATTATTCCAGGAGCATAATTTAATTTTTCTCCATTATTGATTGCATATCCATTTCCTGATATTATTTCATGAGTTTCCAACTGATTTTCATGAACATGTAAACCTATAGATTTGTTAGGTGCAATTCTAACCAAATGATAGCTGAATTCACCATTAGTATCTTTAGAAGTAATAATATGTTTTAATTCTACTCCTTCAAAAGTTGGATGCTGATTCCATGCCAATTCAGAAAAAAGTATTTCTTTGTTAGGCAAGCTTAACTTACCTTCATTAAATTGTTCAAATAAATTTTTAGTTTCCATAATAAATACCACCTTTTTATTAAATTTATATTATGTACATAGTATAAAATAGATTGGGACATATATATTGTATAAAATTGCTCAATTTGTTTTTTGGTGAATCATTAACTTGTGTAATATTTATAAAAATGGCAAGTCAGGGAGCTGGATTTTATTTTTTTAACAGAAATTTTAGAATATCATATTATGGATATGATAATAATGTTGAAGGATTTAAAAAAGTATGACTGAATATGCCCAAAAGCTTATAAATTCGTCAGACATATATAAATATCTTGTTGAATATAGAGGAGATTTAATTGGTCAGGTAAAAAAAATACCTAATATATATGCATCTATTATAAATAGAAAATATGCAGTTATTTCTGCTGTTGGAGATATAATTAATGATGTAAAGGATAGGATACCAGCCATTCTATTTATAAGTTATATAAGTGTATTTGTTCTAGAAGGAACTTCAGCAAATAATGTGAGCAATATAAGACCCATTAAAGAAAATCCTTATTTAAATTTGACTGGGTCAGGAGTTCTTGTAGGGATTGTAGATACAGGCATAGATTATATGAATAGAGAATTTATAAGAGAAGATGATACCACAAGAATTGAAGCAATATGGGATCAGAGTCTGAATCATTTTAACTGGCAGAATATGAGTGAACCCATTGAATACAATAGAGTTGCCAGTGGAAAAGTATTTTTTGAAGATCAAATTAATGCTGCCATAAAACTTGCAAGACAGGGAGGAGATCCTTATAGTATTGTTCCATCAAAGGATGAGGTTGGTCATGGAACAAATATTGCAAGTATTGTTGGAGCAAGAGGATATGATGAGAATTTTAAGGGAATAGCCAATGACTGCAGTTATGTTATTATTAAGCTGAAAGAATCAGAATTTTTTAAAAAAGTACTTGCTCAAAATCAAATCACTGGAATTTCAGTTTATGATTATTCAACTATAGTAGAAGGATTTGAGTATTTAAAGAGTTATGCACTATATCGAAATAAACCTATGATAATAGTAAATGCTGTAGGTGCAACAGATTACAGTCATGATGGTAGTGATTTGTTTTCAAGATATGTTGATGAAATAGCATCTATAAGAGGCCTTGTGTTTATAAGCGGCTGTGGAAATGAAGGAGCAGCAGCTGGTCATGCAGCAGGCTTTATGAATAATGCAGGTGAAGTGGTGACAAGGGAATTAAATATACCTCGTGATATGAATGAATTGTATTTTAGAATATGGGTGCGTAAACCTAACAAAATGGCATTATCTATCATATCTCCTTCAGGGCAGGATACAAATTTTATACAGCCTAAGGATTCAAGAACGGATTTTAAGTTTATTTATGAAAATACTCAGTTGAATGTACGAAATGAAGTATCGGATAGTATTACTGGTAATCAGGTTATTACCATTTATTTCAAAAATATAAAAAAGGGTATATGGAAGTTTAATTTAAAGGGAGTATATATTGTTGATGGAAGATTTGATATATGGCTGCCTCCCCATAAAATACTACCTCCTGATACAGTATTTACTGAACCCTATCCAGACCAGACCTTAACAGCATCAGGGGGAACTAAGAATGTAATATCTGTGGCTTATTATAATCAGATAACAAATGCTGTTATGGCTGAATCAGGAAGAGGATTTCCTCTTTATAGGATTATTAAACCGAATATAGCAGCACCAGGAGTAGATATAAATGCAGTAGGACCTAATGATACAAAGGTTTCGGTCAGCGGTTCAACAGCAGCGGCTTCTATAGTTGCAGGAGCATGTGCTCTGCTGGTGCAATGGGGAATTGTTGATGGAAATGATAGGGAGATGTATTCAGCAAAAATTATAAGTTATCTTACAGCAGGGGCTGACAGAAGTGATAACATTAAATACCCAGATAAATCACTAGGGTATGGAAAATTTGATTTTACAGGGGTATTTAATAATATAGCAGGAATATATTCAAGACATGACAAATTTAAAGAGTATTCTCGTGGAAAATTATTTTTCAGAATTCCTGAAGAAATGGTGGTGAAGAATTTTGTATTCAAGATTTAATAATGCCCCATCCCATGTTTTTAATAGCCCATCATATATAAGTTATGTTGTTGAATACCAGGGGAGTATAGAAAAAGATGCCTCTGTCTTAAGCAAGGAGTACTATTTGACAGTAATAAATGAAAAATATGCAATTGTTACATTTAAATATAATAGTATTAATGAAAGTAATTTCAATAATAGAAACAATATATTTCCATCTATTGTATATGTAAGCAGATATTATTTATATACACTTCAGGGAATTGTAAAAGACAGTATACAGAATATTGAAAGTATAAGTCCAGTTTCAGCTTCTAATATAGATATTATTCAAAAGATGGCTCCTATGAAGCTAAAAGGAAAGAATGTTGTAGTTGGTCTTATAGGTACAGGAATTGATTATTTAAATGAAGAATTTATGTATGAAGACAATAGGAGCAGAATCTTAAGTCTGTGGGATCAGACCATAACTGAAAATGGTCAATCCAATGTACCTTTTGGAAAGGAATTTACCAATGAACAGATAAATAATGCCATAAACGAGTTTAAAAATGGAGGTAATCCCTATAACATAGTTTCTTCAGTAGATGACCTTGGTAATGGAACAGCAATGGCATCCTTAATAGGAGCAGGGGTTAATAATAGGGGAGTAATAAGTGCAGCACCTGAATGTAGTTTTGTAGTTGTAAAGCTGGTACGTGCCCTTGTAATAGAAGAAAATTTAAAGGGCAGAGTTCCTGTATATGACATGGCATCTATTATGACTGCACTTCAATACTTATATGATTATGCCATAAAAAATAATGTTCCAATGGTTATTTATCTGCCCTTAGGAACTACTTTAGGAAATCATAGGTTAAATGGTATATTAGAAAATTTTATAGATGAAATATGCTTTAATATTGGTATAACAGTTATTACGGGAACAGGAAATGAGGGAGAAGCTTCAAACCATGTTTCAGGATACATTAATAGTGCTGGTCAGTTTAGAGATGTGGAATTCTATGTTTCACAAGAACAGAATTATTTAAGAATGGAATTATGGGCAGATAATCCTGATACCATGTCTATTGAACTTTTTTCTCCATCAGGTGAAAGTACTGGAATTATACCTGCACAGATGAAAAAAATTGAAACTGAAAAATTTATTTTTGAAGGAAGTTATGGTATTGTTAGATACTATCTTCCTGATGATTTAACGGGAGATGAATTGATTTCTATAGAATTTTCCAAATTGCAGCCTGGCATATGGAAATGTCGTGTACATGGTGAATATATAGTTAATGGTGCATTTAATATGTGGATGCTTCAAAAAGATCTGCTTTTAAATGGAACAAGATTCAGCACTCCTGATAATTATGGAACTATGACAAATCCGGGACCAGGAAGATATAGTATTACAGTTGCAGCATACAATCAGAATAATTTTAGTATAGAGCCCACAAGCGGCATGTATTTTTTTGATTCAGAATTTAACCAAATTGATGTAGCATGTGGAGGAGTAGATGTAAAATCTATAGGAACAAAGGAAGCAGAAGTTGTAATTAATGGTACAGGAGCAGCCAGTGCAGTAGTGGCAGGAGCAGCAGCAATTTTAATGCAGTGGGCAATTGTTGAAAAGAATGAGCCCTATTTATATTCTGAAACCTTAAAGACCTATATTCTTAGAGGAACAATTAAAAGACCCAATGATGTATATCCAAATCCTCAATGGGGGTATGGAATACTGGATCTTTTAGGTGTATTTAGAAATATAGAATAAAATTTAACTTACAAAAAATTTTTTTTGTTGGTAAAATGTAAATATAGGCTCATACAGAACATTACAGCTTGTTTTTGTATAGTTGTTAAAAACACAAAGATGGATATATGGAGGAAAACATATGTTTAAAATTAATGATTATATTATTTATGGAGGTAATGGCGTATGCAAAGTAGTTGATATTGGAATACCAAATTTATACAGAAGCGGCGAAAAAAAAGAATATTATACTTTAGAACCTCTTTATGAGAATGGTAAGATTTTTACACCAGTTGATAATGATAAAGTAGTAATGAGAAAAATAATAAGCAAAGAAGAAGTTGATAAACTTATTAGGGGAATTAATAAGCTTAATGTGGAATGGATACAAGATAATAAGGAAAGAGAAGTAAAATTTAAAGAAATGTACAGTAAATTTAGCTGTAGTGATTTTTTGCGATTAATAAAAATTATTTTGGAAAGAAAGAAAATTTGTGCTGCAGAAGGTAAGAAATTGTCAATTATGGATGACAGGTATTTAAAGAAAGCAAAAGAATATATAGATAATGAATTTGCAGTAGCTTTGAATATTCCTAAAGATATGGTAAATAAATATATAAAAAATAGCATTATTAAGTAAAAATAAAGATGAGAAGGGAAATGGTTAAAAGTTTTCTTTCTCATTTTTCTGTACAAAATCATGTTTTATAGGTAGAATAGGATTTGAATGTAAATAGCAGATAAATTAAGGAGTTTTTTGTTTTATGAAATATTACTTTGCACCATTAGAAGGAATCACTGGATATATTTATAGAAATGCCTTTGAAAAATATTTTGGCAGTATGGATAAATATTTTCTGCCTTTTATTTCACCCACAGTGCATGGGGAATTTACAAAAAGAGAATTAAATGATGTTCTGCCAGAACATAATAAAAATATAAAAGCAGTACCACAAATACTTACCAATAATGCAGAATATTTTATTTCTACAGCAAATGAATTGAAGAAAATGGGATATACAGAAATTAACCTTAATCTTGGATGTCCGTCTGGTACTGTTGTATCTAAGTATAAAGGTTCAGGGTTTCTTGTTAAAAAGAAGGAATTAGATGAATTTTTAGAACATATATTCAGCAGAATAGAAATAAAGATTTCTATAAAAACAAGAATAGGAAAGGATAGTGCTGATGAATTTTATGAAATATTAGATATTTATAATAAATATCCTTTAGAAGAGTTAATTATTCATCCCCGTATTCAAAAAGATTTTTATAAAAATGTTCCTAATATGAAGATGTTTAAATATGGAATAGAAAATAGCAAAAATCCTGTTTGTTATAATGGAGATATTTTTAATAAGAACCAGTATAATAGTATTATAGAAGAAATTAAACCTCTTCAAAGGATAATGTTTGGAAGAGGCCTGTTAGGTAATCCGGGATTATTAGATGAAATAAAAAATGGCTGTGTAGTTACTAAAGAAAAGCTAGAACAGTTTCATAATGATATTTATTTGGGGTATAAAGAAATCTTTGGGGAAAACCAGAATTCATTATTTAAGATGAAAGAATTCTGGTTTTATATGATACATATATTTGCAGATAGCAGCAAATATGCTAAAAGGATTAGAAAAGTTCAGAAATGCAGGGAATATGAAAAAATAACAGAAGAATTATTTTCTGTATTAAACATAGAAAAGGACAGTAATAGAGGCTTTAATTCTAAAGTATATATGTAATTGATGGGGCTGTTGTATAAAGGTTAAATTATAGTACATCTAGTATTGTAATTTTATAATAATGCTAGATATAGTGGCTGTAATGTTTAATGACACAGCTCCATATAATATAAAATTAAGTGTATAATGAAATTTGTATTAAATAAAAAAATATATGCTTATGCAGGAAAGGACTAATATAAAATTATGAAACTAAGGAAGATAAAAGGAAATACCTTTGCAATAGATACTGGAATGACATATATACCCTTTTATAAAATTAATGATAGGGAAATAATAATGCTTGATTGCGGATGGATAAAGGAAAGAGAAGGAATAGACAGAATATTGGAAGAAAATAATTTTAAAGTGGAAGGTATAATTGTAAGCCATGCTCATATTGATCATATAGGAAATTGTTCACATATAAAAGATAAATATGGGGCAGTTATAGCTATGCCTTCCTATGAAGCCCTTATATGCAGCAGTCCCATTAATTTAAAGGCATTTTATGGAACTCAAAGTCTTACAGATGTAATAAAACATTTTGGACACATGGTTTGTGAAACAGATATTATGATAGAACCCAATTGTAAAAGTATATATGTGTGTGGAATAAAATTTAAAATTTTTCATACTCCAGGTCATACACCAGCCCATATATGCATTATAACTCCAGATGATGTGGCTTACTTAGGAGATTCATTAATAAGCAGAAGTGTTATGGAAGGTGCAAAAATGCCCTATGCTTTTGTTTTAAGTGAAGATTTAGCAAGTAAGGAAAAACTTTATGAATTAAAAAGCAGTATATATGTATCAGCACATAAAGGAATTTATGGTATAGATGAAATAGAAAATTTAATAACTGATAATATTAAATTTTATAAGAAACGTGGAGAAAAAATATGGGAAGTCATTAATGAAAGACTTACAATGGAAGAAATATTAAGGAAGGTAATAAAGGAATTCAAAATTCCAGTTAATACAGAATATAAATATTATACAATAGAAAGAATGCTTCGCTCATATGTAGAATATTTAAGTGAAACTAATAAGTTAGACCTTGTTATAGAAGATGGATTTTTGAAGTATTGCAAAAAAAGGTGATTTTTTCTCTAACAGTAATAGGATGTAATAAAGTATTGGAGTTTATAGATTGTGAAGGAAATCAGATTGAAGTTACAAGGCCTATTATTTCTATATGATGTGGAACTGAAATCCATAATAATAATTGCAGTATAAGGATAAATAGTGTATAATTGTAATAATAATAATTATTATTATTGCTGAATTGAAAAATGCTTTAGGGCAATAAGCCTATTCAAAATTTCCTAATAAAATATTCATTGCTTTAAATAAAGATATAATTAGAAAGTAGGGTTTATATGAAAATGCGAGTGAAATTTATGGCTAAAATGATGTTTCTTGTAATTGCACCAATGATATTCTTAGGCATAGTGTTAACTGTGGGAAGTATAAAAAGTGAGATGGAAATAACCAATCAGCTTTTAGAAGAGCAATTAAATTCTGTTGGATACAATGTTATTGAAAATTTTTCTGCTATAAACCAGGATAAATATATGATGGTAGGAAATGATTTTAGAAAAGGTGATTACATTATTAACAATCATTCAGATTATGTGGACAGGCTTATGGAAGAGACAGGACTTTATGTTACAGTTTTTTGTGGTGATACCCGTGTACTAACAAGCATTAAGGATAGTGATGGAAATAGAATTGTAGGAACAAAAGCTGATGATAAAGTAATTGAAAAGGTGTTAAATAAAGGTGAAAAGTATTATACAAAAAATATAAAAATAGCAGATGTTGACTGCTGTGCAAGCTATATTCCACTAAAGCAAGAAAATAGCAATGAAATTGTAGGAATGGTTTTTGTAGGTAAAAACAAGGAAGATGTTAATGTAAGGTTAAATAAGACTGTATTTGAAAGTGTGGCATGGACTGTTATAGTTGTAATGCTTTGCATAATTGTTATGTATGCTGCTGTCAGGGCTGTTGTTTCAGCCATTAAAAATGCAAAAGTACAGATAGATGAAGTATCAAAGGGAAATATAGTACAAAAAGAAATGGGTAAATTAGAACATAGAAATGATGAAATAGGAGATATTTTAAGGGCCAGTAAAAACTTGGTTTTATCTCTTAGAGAAACAGTATTAAGTGTTGTTAATGTATCAGATGAATTAAAGCAGTTTGCAGATGAATATAGCAGGTCTTTTAATGATGCTACAGAATCCATAAATAACATTGATACTGCTGTTAATGAAATAGCAAATAGTGCTTCAGTTCAGGCTAATGAAAGTCAAAGTGCAAATGAACAGATTATAAATATAGGAAAAGTAATAGATAATACAACTAAAAGTGTAGAATCTCTATTTAAGAGTTCTGAAAATATGAGCAAATGTAATGATACAGTTTATTTTACAATTAATGAATTGGAAAATATAAGCAAAAAGACAAAAGATAGTGTAGATGTTGTTAATAAGCAAACAAGTGTTACAAATGATTCTGCTAATGAAATAAAAATTGCTTCTAATTTAATATCCAATATAGCAAATCAAACAAATCTTTTATCTCTTAATGCAAGCATTGAAGCTGCCAGAGCAGGGGAAGCTGGAAAAGGATTTGCAGTTGTTGCAGAACAAATAAGAGTTCTTGCAGAACAGTCTCAAAGTTCAGCTGATCAAATTGACAAAGTGGTTGAAAAACTTATACAGGATTCTAACAGCAGTGTTGATACAATGCATAATGTTGAAAACATTATTAATGAGCAGAATCATAAGCTTGAGACTGCAAAAAATGTGTTTAAAGACCTGAAGCATGAAATAGATACAGTAGTATCAGAAATTAATGTAATAGTTCAACAGATTAATAATTTGACACAGTTAAAAAACAAGGTATTAGATAATGTTGAAAGTTTGGCAGCTACAGCTCAGGAAAATGCAGCAAGTACAGAAGAAACATCAGCAACAATGAATGAAGTAAATGAAATAATATCTGAATGTGCAAAGTCTGTACAAAAGCTTGTGGAATTATCTTCTGAACTTAACCATAATTCTGGAAAATTTAAGTTATAAGTTTAATTAATAAGAAATTAATTGCAATTGATTTGAAAAAATTCTAAAAATACTTGAAGAAAAAAATATATTTGATATAATAATTAAGAAATTTAATAAGTCAGTTCGAAAGCCTCCTGACTAAGTTTATTAAAAAATGCATTACTTTGATTTAATGAACTTAAAACAAAACTACGGTTAATTTTATATAAAAATTTAATTATTTTTATGTTTATTTGTCGTGGTGGTTATACATAACTGCCACTTTTTTTAAAAAACAAACAAGTAGAAATACTAATATATGGTGGTTTTATGCAGGAGCTTTTAGTATGAAATCTGGAGGGAATAAAAATGAATAAGAAAACAACAAACAGACTTGTAAGAACCGCTATTATTGCAGCTCTTTATGCTGCTATTACTTTGGGACTGGCACCAATAAGTTATGGTGCAGTTCAATTTAGAGTATCAGAAATTATGGTGCTTTTAGCTTTTTTTGATCCGTTTTACATTGGTGGTCTTACTCTTGGTTGCTTTATTGCAAATGTTTTAGGACCTAATGGAATTGCAGATGTTATTTTTGGAACATTGGCTACATTTTTTAGTGTATATGCCATAACTTTAACTAAAAAAGTTATAAAAGAGGAAACCAAATCCTTATTAATTGCATCAATATGGCCTGCTGTATTTAATGGATTAATAGTGGGAATTATGCTTAAAATTTTATATAATCTTCCACTTATACTATCTATTATGGAAGTAGCAGCAGGAGAACTGGTAGTAGTAACAATTATTGGAGTTCCAGTTATGAAAATTTTATCAGGAAAATATAAGAAAATTTTATGTGAAGGTTAAAAATATTATATTTGTAAATTAAAAAATAAAAGGCTGTTGCATTTTATTAAAAGATGGAATATTAAATGGCTGTTTATTAAAATTAAGCAGATGAATATTCAGCATTTTATCTTTATGCGGCAGACCCTTATTTTTTTTGTTTTTCATAATTTATTCATGATATAATAGATATGGGATAGAAGAATTTTTAGATATTAATAGAAAAAATAGAATTAAATGATTTTGTAAAATATAGAAAATGAACAGGTTTATATGGGTTATTTAATTGATTGTAAACTTTATTATGGAAGGGGCAGTATTTATGATTAGAAATAAAATAACAAATATTGAGCCATTAAATAAAACTAAATTTTTGAGTTTCTATAAGGCAGACTATGAAAATAAAAAAGGATGCAAGAGAACATGGATGATTGCTACTAGAAAAAAAGAAGAAGAAATAAAAGATATATTTTATAATAATAAGGAAGGTAAGGATGATGCTGTTGTAATTGCAGCTTTTCATAAAGATTTAGAAAAACTGGTTATTATAAAGCAGTTTAGAATTCCGGCTAATGATTTTATATATGAATTGCCAGCAGGCCTTATTGATGAGGGAGAAAGTGCTAAGGATTCAGTAAAAAGAGAACTTATGGAAGAAACTGGACTTAAACTTGTATCTATATTAGAAGATAAAAGTGGAGAAAAATTATATTTATCACCTGGAATGACAGATGAGTCAGTGAGTTTTATATATTGCATATGTGAAGGAAACATAAATACAGAACATTTGGAAGATGATGAATGTATAGAACCTATGCTTATAGATAGAAAGGAAGCAGAAGAAATACTAAGAAGTAATAAAAAAATAGATATAAAATGTTTTTTGATTCTTCAGAATTTTGTTATATTTGGAGATAAAATATTTAAATAAACTATTTACTATATGGGTGGTGGAGAAATGAAAAACAAATTAAATATATACTTAATGAGACATGGTCAGACTATTTTAAATAGAGCTCATAGGACTCAAGGATGGTGTGATGGAGTTCTTACAAAAGAAGGTATTGATGTGGCTGTAAATGTTGGTTATGGATTAAGTCATATTCCCTTTAATAAGGTATACAGCAGTGATTTGAGAAGAGCTGTTAAAACAGCAGAAATTGTAATAAAAGAAAATAGGAACAATGAGCAGCTAGAACTTATTCAAATTGAAGAACTTCGTGAAGTGTATTTTGGCAAGTTTGAAGGAGGTCTGGAAAGGGATATGTTTCAGGCCATATTGAATAAGCTTAATGTAACATCAATTGAAGAAATAGAGAAAAAATACGATTTTCAAAGAGTCTATTGTGATACTACAGCGCTATTAGATGAAACCAAAGAAGCAGAAGATTATGAAACAGCCTTAAAAAGAATTATGAATGGTTTAAAGCAGGTATGCGTGGAAAATGAAGAAAAAGGTGGAAACATACTTGTTGTAGGCCATGGAGGAATGATACGGCTTATAATAGATTATTTAGATAAAAGCTTTGATATTAGAGAATTAGATAATTCTAGTGTATCTCTTTTAGAGTATGAAAATGGTATATTCAGAGTAAAGAGTGTAAACGATAATTCTTATTGTGAAAAAGGAAAGAGTATACGAAAAAATATAATATAGCCTAAAGCAAAGAACTTCTCATAAATGAATTAATATGGTATTATTATAAAATGATGTGATTATACTAAAATAGTAGCATTTATATTAAAGATACAGAAGGGAGTGAGCTGCTGAGGATAATTTTTGGCAGCGGATAGTGTGTTAGAACTAAAAGATATTTGTTTTGAAGTAGAAGAAAACAATATAAAAAAAATCATACTAAAAAATATAAATTTAAAAATAGATAATTCTAAATTTGTAGTAATTACTGGACCTAATGGTGGAGGAAAATCAACTTTAGCTAAAATAATAAGTGGTGTTAAAACCCCAACTAGTGGTAAAATTATTTTCAATGGAACAGATATTACAAATATGAATATAACAGAAAGAGCTAATCTTGGAATGAGTTTTGCATTTCAGCAGCCTGTTAGATTTAAGGGAATTACAGTAAAAGACCTTTTAACCCTTGCAGGAAAAAAGAGTCATGCACAAAAAAGTGCAGGTATTTCAATTGCTCCTAATCCATGTGATTATCTGCAAAAAGTAGGTTTATGTGCAAAGGAATATATAAATCGTGAAATTAATGGAAGTCTTTCTGGAGGAGAATTAAAACGTATTGAAATAGCAACAATTCTTGCTCGTAATACAAAGCTTTCTATTTTTGATGAGCCTGAAGCAGGAATAGATATCTGGAGTTTCAAAAATATGATTAATATTTTTGAAGATATGAGAAAAGATAATGATGGCTCAATTATAATTATTTCTCATCAGGAAAGAATTTTAAACATAGCAGATGATATAGTACTTATTGAAAACGGAGAAATAAGTAAGTATGGGGTAAAGGATGAAATACTGCCACAATTATTATCAGCAGCAGATAACTGCAGAATATGTAAAGGAGAGAAGTAATCATGGATGAAATGAAGAAAAACTTATTAAGTGAAATATCAGGAATTCATGATATTCCAGTTGGTGCATATAATATAAGAGTTGATGGACAGGCAGTTAGCATGAATTCAACTGCCAATATAGAAATTGTAAAGAAAAAAGATAAAAGTGGTATAGACATATACATAAAACCTAATACTAAAAATGAAAGTTTACATATTCCTGTAATATTAACACAAAGCGGACTTAGTGAAATTGTATATAATGATTTTCATATTGGAGAAAATTCAGAGGTAACTATTATAGCTGGATGTGGTATTCATAATGATGGTGATAAAAAAGCTGAACATGATGGAATACACACTTTTTATATTGAAAAAAATGCAAAAGTAAAATACATTGAAAAACATTATGGAGAAGGAAATGGGAATGGAGATAATGTTTTAAATCCAGAAACCATAGTCAATATAAATGAAGACGGCTATATGGAAATGGATACAGTTCAGATAAAAGGTGTAGATTCAACAAAGAGAATAACAAAAGCTGTTCTTGCAAAAGGGGCTAAAATAGTTGTTAAGGAAAAAATTATGACTCATGGAAAACAGTCTGCTGAAACAAGTTTCCATGTTGAAATGAATGGAGATGGTTCAAGTGCACATGTAACATCTCGTTCTGTTGCAAGGGATAATTCAAATCAGGTCTTTTTAGCAAATATAAAGGGTAATGCAAAATGTGCAGGACATAGTGAGTGTGATGCAATAATTATGGATAATGCTACAGTAAAGGCTGTTCCTGAAATTGCAGCAAATAATGTTGATGCAAATCTTATTCATGAAGCTGCAATAGGAAAAATAGCTGGAGAACAGCTTATTAAACTTATGACTTTAGGACTTACTGAAAAAGAAGCAGAAGAATGTATAATTAATGGATTTTTAAAATAAAGTATATGGGAAAAAGTGCTGCACATAATTGAGTTAAAACCTTAATTATGTGCAGCACTTTTTTGTTGTATTTTTTTAGCAAAGAAATATAATTTACATATATGGAAAAACAATATAATAACGTTACTTTATATATTAATTGTGATATAATGGATATATACATGATTATATATAAAGTGAGTGGATGTAATATGACAATATTAGACTATTTAAGAGGTAAAAAATTGGCAGATCAGATGTTAGATTCTGTCTTGGATATAATAAAAGAAGAATTTGGCAGTGTGTCCAATGAAAATTACCAATTATCGCTTGATTCTGAGGCTAATGTGGTGGTGAGAATTCCAAGCTTAAAAAAGAATGATGAATATGAGTTTAAAGCTTTGGAGGACTATGAATATCAGGTTGTTATGTGTATGAATATTGATGAATTATATACTGAACAGTATATGGAATATATTACAAAAAAATTTTTGGAACTGTATAAGGAAGATTTAATAAAAATTTGTCATGATGTTAAAATCATTGATGAATTAAAAATAAAAGTTAAATCATTAAAAAAGAAGATAGAATATATAAGTTATGGTTCAATATGTGGAATAATATTATTATCCATATTGTTAATTTTAAAAAATAATATGGGAGGTATGTCTAAAGGAATTATTGGTGGAAGTATAGTATTACTATTTACTATTTCAATATATGAACAGTGTTCAAAAGATAAGCAAGTAAAATCATTAATAGATGGCTACATAAGTATAATAAAGACAGAATGGTATAATAAAATTATGAGAAAACAATATTTATTTCTTTGTAACATAATGGATTAAAGTGGCAAAAACTTGTTAATATTAAAAATAAATAAAAAAATTTATAAACGTTACCATTTGTAAAAAAATAAAAATTGATAATAAAAATCAAAAATAGTGTTTATAAATAATATTTTTTAGTATATACTGTTATTGTTAAAGAATATACAAATTTTGATTAATATATCAAAAGGGGAGGCTACAATGACTGAATTAAATCATGAACTTGGAATAATAGCATTAAAAAGTTGTGCGGAACTTGGCAATGCTATTGAAAAATATGTTCAGAAGAAGAGAAAAACAAGTGATACATTTCTGATTCCTTTAAATGAAATTAGATTTTCTAATGGAGAAGGGAAGGTAAAAATATCTGAAACAGTTAGAGGAAAAGATATTTATATTTTATGTGATGTAGGTAATTATAGTTGTACTTATAAAATGTTCAATATTGAAAATCATATGGGGCCGGACGAACATTTTCAAGACATAAAGAGAACTGTTGCAGCCATAAGGGGAAAAGCAGCAAGAATAACAGTAATAATGCCCCTTCTATACGAATCAAGACAGCATAGAAGAAAGGGAAGAGAATCTCTTGACTGTGCTTTAGCACTTCAGGAACTTGAAAGATTGGGAGTAGATGAAATTATAACCTTTGATGTACATGATCCTAATATTCAAAACGCAATTCCTACATTATCTTTTGAAAATATTTATCCAACATATGATATAGTTAAAGCATTAGTACATAATGAAAAAACATTAGAATTAGATAAAGAAAAATTACTTGTAATAAGTCCTGATACAGGGGCTATGGATAGAGCCATTTATTATTCAAGTGCTTTAGGAGTTGATGTGGGATTATTTTATAAGCGTCGTGATCACTCAACAATAGTAAATGGAAAGAATCCTATAGTTCAGCATGAATATATGGGAAGAGATGTAAACGGAAAAGATGTTCTTATAGTTGATGATATGATAGCATCAGGTGAATCAGTACTTGATATAGCTAAAGAACTTAAAAAAAGAAATGTAAAAAATGTATATGTTGCTGCAACATTTGCATTCTTTACAGAAGGATTAGAAAAGTTTGACAGAGCATATGAAGAAGGAATAATAAGCAGAATTTATTCAACTAATCTTTCTTATCTTCCAGAAAAATTAAAGAATTCTCCATGGTTTTATGGAGCAGATTTATCTGAATTATGTGCAAGAATTATAAATAGATTAAATCATGGAAGATCAATTGCTAAATATATGGATGCTACAAGAGTAATTCATGATCTGCTAAATGAATAAAATAATTAAAGATATAAGAAAATCACTGCAAAATATTGCAGTGATTTTCTTATATCTAAACTCGTTCAGCTATATCATATAATAATCTTTCTGTGTCTTCCCAGCCTAAACATGGATCTGTTATGGACTTACCATAAATATGTTCATCTATTTTTTGATTGCCTTCAACAATGTAGCTTTCTATCATAACACCTTTAACAAGTTTCTTTAATTCAGGGTTGTAGTCTCTGCTATGTAAAACTTCTTGTACTATACGAATTTGTTCAGCAAATTTTTTACCAGAGTTAGAATGATTTCCATCAACAATTACTGCTGGATTAGGAAAATCATGTTTTTTATAAAGTTCTAAAACATGCATTAAGTCTTCATAGTGATAATTTGGAATATTAACGCCGCGTTTATTTACAGAGCCTCTCATAATAACATGAGCGTATGGATTACCACTTGTTTTTACCTCATGATGTCTGTAAAGAAAATCATGCTGACAGTGAGCAGCAGTTACAGAATTAAACATTACACTTAAATCTCCGCTTGTAGGATTTTTCATTCCAACAGGAACATCTACAAGGCTGGCAGTTAATCTGTGCTGTTGATTTTCAACACTTCTTGCTCCAACTGCTACATAGGTTAATAAGTCTTCACAATATTCATGATTTGAAGGATATAACATTTCGTCAGCAGGTGTAAGGTAAGTTTCTTTTATTGCACGAATAAACATTTTTCTAATTGATTGTAAACCTTCAAGCATATTTGGTGATTTTTCAGGATCTGGCTGATGAAGCATGCCTTTGTAGCCTTCTCCTGTAGTTCTTGGTTTATTTGTATAAATTCTAGGTACAATGAAAAGTTTATCCTTAACCTTTTCATTAACTTTTGCAAGCCTGTTTACATAGTCACAAACAGAATCTTCATCGTCAGCAGAGCAAGGCCCGATTATTACTACAAATTTATCAGATTTTCCACTAAAAATTTCTTTTATTTCAGTATCTCTCTGTTCTTTAATTTTTTTTAAATGCTCTTCTAAAGGAAATTCAGCTTTCATTTCTTCTGGTGAAGGCATTTTTCTTACGCTTGTAAAACTCATTTTGTTCCCCCCATTAATATAATTGCTTACCTAGTAAATATACATTTAATGAAATACTTAGTCAAGTTGTTATTTTATTTGTAATTAAGAAAAGGCTGCAAAATTGTATAAAAAATCAAAGTTAATGGATTTTTAAGGTGAATATAATAAAAATTAAGAAAAATATCGTTGGTTAAGTAATAAAAATATGATAAGATAGCCATAGATAAGTTATTTGTATGGAGATAAAAATGCAGGAAGAAAGTACGATAATAAAAGAAGTTATAGATATTTTATCAAAAAATGAATATAGAAAAAACAGATATGCAGACGATATTAGCTGGTTTGAACATAGAGCAGAAGAGCATGTTACACAAAAAGTAAGAATAGCCATGATTGGTGTGACAAGCAGTGGAAAGTCAACTTTGGTTAATGCACTTTTGGGAGAAAAAATACTTCCAGTATCCATTAAACCAAGTTCTAGCATTATTATTACCTGTGGCAGGGGTGTAAACAAAGAAGCACTTATTTATTTTAGAGATGGAAGCCTGCTTAAAATAGAAGGACAGGATTTAAATGAAGAAATAATAAAACAATATGCAGATGAAAGTGTAAATGTAGGAAATAAGTATGATGTTCAACAAATCGATATAAAGACTCCAGAATTTATATTTAATGAAAATATTCAAATAATAGATAGTCCGGGGCTGGATGCCTGTGATTTGGAAGTACATGAGAAGCTTACTTTGGAAATTTTGCTGCCAACTATTGATGTATGTGTGTTTTTAAGCACAGTTAAAGCTAGCAGCGATAGTGTTAATAAAGAAAAAATATCCTATGTTAGTGAAAAGGGAAAAGAAATTATTTTTATTCAAAATATGATTGATTCTATTGAGCCTAAGCTTGGAAAAGATGGAGTTATTTTAGAAACCAAGAATGATATATTAAATAAGCATATGGAAAGAGCCAGAAACTTATTAAACACATGCTGCTTAAATGAAGCAGATATTATTCAGATTTCTGCGTTATATGCTTTAAAGGGAACTTGGTATAAGGATGCACATTTATATGAAGCATCCAATTTGGATTTATTTGTGCATGCTATAGAAAATGCAGCAAAAAAAATAATTCCAAAGCTTCATAAAATGAGGTTAAACAGCATAGAAAAAAGAATTGATTTTATAATTTCAACTGAAGATGAAATGCTAAAAAAAATTAATGGAATTGTAGAAATAGATGCCTATGAAATAGAAAGTCTTATGGCCTTTTTTAAGAAGAGCAGAGATGAAATAGCAGAAAAAATAAAAAGTACAGATACTGTTGTTGAAAAGGTAATAGATAAAATATGTACTGAAAGCTCAAATGAAGTGGGAAGCTATCTTGATATTATTTGGAGTATAAATAAGGAAAATCTTCAGACAGAAAAGGATATTTTAAATATTGTAAGAGCCTGTGAAAGTAAAAAGACAGATATTTTTTTAAAATTAAATCTGGATTTAAGGAAAAGTTATATGTTTCCCAGTGACCATGTAGAAGGACTGGATATAAATGATATAAAGACAAAGCATGAAACAAAGAGAAGGCTTGTGAAAAAAGAGGGTACATTAAATAGAGGAAAAAGGTTTGTTTCTACATTGTTAAATAAGCAGTGGGGATATGATGAGGAAAATTATGATGAAGATGTTATTGATAAGGAATCAATTATTAATAAAGTCATTGAAATATGTGAAAAAAATAAAAATAAGTTTGCATCCATATTATATAGCTGGAGTTCTAATTATGCACAATGTATAAATGATATATATAATACTATTGAAGAAAATAGAAATAGCTACAAGAAAAAGGAAAAACTCAACTATAACTTAAATGAAATAAAAAAAGTTTATCTGGAATTGATGGATTTGAAAGAAAAAATCAAAGGACAGTATAATGCAGATAGTAATGTAGAAAGAATAGAAGGCACTTTTTTAAAAAAAGAAGAATATATAAAATGTTCGCTGAACAATACTAATTTTAATCTTTATAAACTGGCACACAATTTTTATGAAAGAAATTATGCTGTAATTGGAAAATTTATTAATAAAATGAAAGCACCAGAAGTATTCTGGATATATGACTATACCATAGATCTTCAGTTTTTATATAGAATTCATAATGTGAATTTGGAAAAACATGAGATTTCATCATTAATAAATAATGGTTACATTGAAAAAGATAACATAATAATAATATATGAAAATTGTATTTATAAAGATGAACTATTTAGTTATATAGAAAGCAAGGCTGGAAAATTTTATGTTATGTATTGTATTATAAATGCAATACAGATAAGTTCAACAGAAAAGCATATAATTAACAGTGTCTTTCTAAATCACTTTCTATTAAAGAATAATACAAATTTAAATATAGTTATAGATTCTTCAAGGGAATTTATAAATGCAGATATAATTAAAGAACTGCTTCATGATATTTTTGAATTAAGAGAAAAAATAAAAAATAATTACGATATTAATAATATGGGCTATGTACTTATAAGTGCAAAAAATCCAATATATAATATGCTTCTTATTGAATGTCAGAATAGAAAAAACATGATTTTAAGTGAATATAAGGAATTAAAAGAACGGATTCTTGAGAATTGTCTTTCAAGAGGCACAGAAGAGCGGAAAATAATTGAAGAAATACTTTTGTTTTTCATGAAAGAAAAAGAGCAGTAAAGGAGAATATACATAGTGGAACATAATGATATATTAATAGAATGTGATGAAGTAACTAAAAATATTATGGAAGAACTGGCTGATGAAATGGCAGGTTCATTAAGCAGAATTTCAAAAGAATTACAAAAAGATATTTCTCTTAGTATTAGGCCAATAGAAAAAAAGCTTAATGATTTAAAAGAAGATCTAATTGATGAAAATGAAGAAATAATTGAGAAAATAGAAGATATAAATAAAAGTATTTCAAAAATGACCTTATCTATAGAAGATGTATTAAATGAATGTATAAATAATGTAATGCTTAAAGAAGATAATATATTAAATGAAAGAATAAATAAGCTTATTAAAGATACATCACTATTGCTTCAAGGAGTTAAAGTTAACAATGATAATACAATTGCAGTTAACAGCAAAATTGATGAACTGAAGAAAAGCGTGGAAGGAAATTTTTTTGATAATAAAATGCTGCTTCATGATAAAATGAATAATATAAAAAGCGTAATAGATGAAAAAAATATGCTTATGGAAACAATTAGTAATTATGAAAAAGAACATGATAAAAAACTAAAAAGTATAATGGAGGAATTGGAATACAGCAATAAATCTTTTTTTTATAAATTATTTAATAGACGTAAATATGGAGATGAATAAACATGATTTATAAAGAAATCATAAATGACAAAAGGTTTAATTATCTTGTAGATAAATATTTGAAGAATGAAAACAGGGAAATGGGGGTTATTGAATATTTTAATCATTTTATTAAAAATATGGAAAATAATCAGGTTATAATGCCAGTTTTAGGTGTTCAGGGAGCAGGAAAAAGCAGTTTTTTAAATGCAGTTTTAAGAAATGATAATATACTGCCAAGTGATGTTGACGAAACAACCTGTGTTCCTGTAGAAATTAAATATGGTAATAATACTGATGCTATAATCTTTTTTCATGATAAACCTGAAAAAATAATTAATATAAGTGAATTGGAAAAGTATGTTCATAATGACTATAATGAAGCAAATAAATTAAATGTAAAAAAAATAATTATTTATAGTCAGTGTGAAATATTAAAGAATGGTATAGTCTTGGTTGATTTGCCAGGAGTGGGAAGCCTTACTCCTGAAAATCAGCAGACAACTTTAGATTATGTAAATAAACTTGTATGCGGTATTTTTATTATACGTACTAATCCTCCTATAACACGCACAGAAAAGAATTTTATAAGTGCTTTATGGTCAAAGCTTTCTAATACCATATTTGTTCAAAATAAATGGAATGATGAAACTGCAGAGGATGCAGAAGATGCAAAAGAACATAATGAAAGTGTGCTGGAAACTATATCAATTGAACATAATGATAAAAAAACTTTAAAAGTGAACATAGTTAATGTATATAAGGCATTAAAAGGAAGCCTTGAAAACAGCCTGCAGGAATATGCAGACAGTGGTATACAAAATGTTATAAATGAAATTGTTAAAGTAAGCGAAAATTATAGTGACAATCTTGAAAATAATTTAAAAACAAAATTAAATGAATGCTTTAAAAATTTACATGATCAGATTGTAACTTTTAGTACAGTAGCTGAACGTGAAAGTTATGAAAATGAAGCAGAAAAGGGAAAAAAGATAGATGAACTAAAAACCATAATAAGTCATAATAAAAAAAGATTTAGAAGCATAAGAAACAATGCAGAAGAGAGCCTTGAAAAATTAATTAATGAAGGCTCAGATTTAATTGATGAGAAAATAGAAAAGCTTACTTATGATATAAAGGGAATTGTAGATAAGGGAATTGTTGATGGAAAAAAATTAAGTGTAATTTATAAGGAACTTTCAGATAAAGCAATTAATGATATTATGGATGAAATTTTAAAAAGTGTAAGTTCTTTAATAGACAGTCTAAATGAAGAATTAGGAACCATTACAATAAAAAATTTTAATGGAACATATGAAAATATTTCATTTTTTAACAAAGAAAGTGAAGTAAAATATGAAAATACCCTTCCATCAATTCTTGGACTATCAGGAGGAATAATAGGAACAATAACAGCAGCCTCTGTTCTTGGTGGTCCAATAGGTATTCTAACAGGAATGGGAATTGGTATAGTATTTTCTCTTATTGGAGACTATATGAAGCATGAAATATTAAAAACTCGTGCAGAATTAACCATGCAGGATTTAAAACCTATGATAGAAGATTTAAGGAATTATTTAAAAGAAGAAATACTTGATGATTTAAGAGCAAAACAGCTGGAAGTTGATGAATCAATGAAAACAATGAGGAAAAATATAGAAGATAGTTTTAAGGATGATATAAAAAGTATAGAAAAACAATATGACAGCCAGTATACAGAAGAACATATTGAAAGTTTTAAGAAAGATTTTGATTTATTAATGAGTATTCAAAGAGACTATGGAATAAATTATGCTTAGGAGGTAAAAATATGGATATTTTTGAGGAATGTATAGGTAGACAAAAGAGAATAGACAGAGTAGTACGTGAAATGGGAATAGATTCAATAATAAATAGAAATTCCTTAATAAAAGACAGAATATTAAATCCAGCTCATTATGTTGTCATGCTTGGAGAAACCAGTAGTGGGAAAAGCACAATAATAAATAGTTTATTTGAAAATAAAGTTTTAAAAGAAAGTGTAAAACCAACTACAAGCATAATAACTGAAATAGTCATTAGAAAAAATACTGAAGATATTTTTTATTTAATTAATAAGGACAGTACTTACAGAAAAATTGAAAAAGAACAGTTTGATTCTTATGTTATAAATCCATTAAAGAATATTCACAGGCTACGTTATATAGGTCAGTCAAAATATGAAGACTATGATAATTTTAGATTGTTTGATACTCCTGGATATGGCTCATTAGAAAGTTATCATGAAGAAGTTTTAAAAGAATTTATTCCAGAAAGTGATTTTATAGTATATACAGTTTCATATAAAGCTGGTTTTGGTGAATATGATTTTCAGTTTTTAAGTTATGTAGGTGAAGTAATAAATTCCGATGTTGAAATTATTCTGGCAGTTACAATGTGTCCTAAGGATGTTACAGAGGAAAATAAAAGAATAATTGAAATAGGACAAAATTTTGAAAAATGTACAAAAAGAAAAGCACAGTCATTCTTAATAAAGAGTTCTCCAGATAAGAATCCTGATACAAGACAGCTATTTGACTATATTTATAAAAGAACCAATGATGAAAGTAAAAGAGAAGAATTAGCACATAATTTAAAAGGGTATCAGGATTTCATTTTACAGGAATGTAACATAAAAATTAATTCTAGAATTGCAGGTATTGAATCAAAAAGAGGGGATATTGAGGAATGTATAAAATTATATAAAGCTCTTTTAGATAAAAAAACTGGAATTATGGAAAATGTGGAAAGAGGATATGCTAAAATTAAATTATCGTCAGTAAAATATATAGATAAGGCTGCATTAACCATAAAAGAAGAAATTAATAATATAATATATGATAAACAAAATAAGAGAAAGAAAGATGAAACCATTAATCTTCTTCAAGAATACTATATATCAAAATTTACAACAGAGCAGACTGAAAATCTTATAAATTATATAGAAGATGAAATGAGAGTTTTAGAGAGAGAGATTGATGAATTACTAAAAAATCTTCTTAAGGATTTTGAAGGGAAAATTAGAGAAAGAATGCCATCTTATGGTGAAGTTTTAAGCGGGCTTATTGACATACATATAGAAGATGATATAAAGAAAATAGCAGGAGATATGCTTAGAAAATATGAAAAAGGTGTGGAAACAAAAAATACCTATTCAAATATGAAAAAATTAGGAATTAATGATGAACTTTCCAATGAAAAGGGAAAACATTTTTCTTATTTTATAAGAGTAATAAAAGCAACATCCATAAAAGCCATAACAGAATATTTAAACATATTTAGGGATTCTGTTTTTGCTTTATTTACATCTATAAACTGGGAGAAAGATGCAGAAGAAATGAGTAGTGAAGCTGTAAATAAATGGGCTGAAGATATAGGATATGCAGTAAAAAAACACAGTGATATTTTAAGAGATAAGAAAAAGGAACAAATAACAATATTATACAAGCAGCTAAGCAATGAATTCCAGGATGATGAAAACGAACTAAAGGACTTAAATACAGAAGAACTGGTAAGATTAAAAAATGAAATAGATTTTTTGTTAAATAAATGTTTATTAATTACAATGTAAACTTATAAAACATAAAAATAGAACCTGTAATGCACAGTTTTCCATTACAGGTTCTATTTTTGTTTTAAAAATTTATGTTACATATTTTTAAGAGAAGGGAATATTTTTAGGGGTAACTGTATATTAATAGAACATAACAATGTAAGAGGCGGGTGAAAAATATTTTAAACAGACAGAAAGAAATATTAAATCTTATGCCTGATAATTTATATGAAAAACTTTATGAAAGAATAACTAAAGAAAAACTTTATGAAATACGGATAAAGATAGGACAGCCTATTTTGGTATATTCAAAATATGGAGAAAGCATTGTTAATTATATTTGCAGCAAAGAAGATATAAAAAATTTAATAAAGAAGACAGTTGGATACTCACTTTATGCCTATGAAGAAGACTTAAGGAATGGATTCATTACAATAAAGGGAGGACATAGAATAGGAATTGGGGGAGAATGTATAAATGAACATGGACAAATTAAGGGTATAAGGAATATTTCCAGTGTAAACATAAGAATAAGCAGTGAAGTTATTGGATGTTCTAATAAAATAATGAAGTATATAGTGTCTAAAGATAAAATATACAATACCATAATAATTTCACCGCCTAAGTGTGGCAAAACTACAATTTTAAGAGATATAGCAAGAAATATTTCAAGTGGTATTGATGATGCTGATATTTTAGATTTTAAATATTATGGTCATAAAGTAACTATAATTGATGAGAGAAGTGAGATTGCTGCCTGTTATATGGGAGTGCCTCAGAACAATCTTGGAATAAGGTGTGATGTCCTTGATAATTGTAAAAAAAAGGATGGCCTTATTATGGCAGTAAGAAGTTTATCTCCGGAAGCATTAATATGTGATGAAATAGGAAGTGAGGAAGATGTTAAAGCCCTATTTACTGCCTTTAACTGTGGAGTAAAAATAATAACATCTATTCATGGGTCATGCATAGAGGATTTGAGTAAAAGGAAAATATTATCATCTCTAATTGAAAATGAAATTATAGAAAGAGTTGTAGTTTTAAGCAGTGATAA
The DNA here is from genome assembly GCA_964588775.1 of uncultured Clostridium sp. Classification (GTDB taxonomy): domain Bacteria; phylum Bacillota; class Clostridia; order Clostridiales; family Clostridiaceae; genus Clostridium. The sequence goes on along the minus strand of CAZPRO010000001.1, from coordinate 17,167 downwards.
TGGTGCCGGCACTATTAAGAATATATATAAAATTAGTAAGGGAGAAAAGGAATGTTTAAAATAGCAAGTCTTATAATTATATTTGTAAGTTTTTCATATGCCGGTTTTATATATGGAGAATCCTTTAGAAAAAGGGAGCAGCAGCTTAAAGAATGTAATAAAATACTTCTTATGCTGAAAAATGAAATAGTATTTCTCTATTCACCTATTGAAGAAGCCTTTGGGAAGGTAAGTAAAAAGTGTAGTGAGCCTATGCAGCATATTCTTCTAAATTTGAGAGCAAAGCTTATAGATGGAAATGCTGAAAGTATTTATGAAGCAGCAAAAGAGGAATATAACAAAGTAAAGGAGCATCTATATTTTGAAAAAAGTGATGTGTGTCTGTTTTCTGATTTTTTTAAATCATTAGGTGAAAGTACCATAGATGGACAAAAAGCATTATTTGATATAACAGAAGAAGAATTAAAAATAAGCATTAAGGAAGCTCATGAGCTTACAAAAAGAAATGTGAAATTATATAGATATGTTGGAGTGTGTGCAGGATTTATTATTGTAATTTTCCTAATATGAATAATTATAAATGAGGGGAGAGGATAATGATGCAGGATTTTACTATACTTTTCAAAATTGGAGGTGCAGGAATACTTCTGGTTGTTTTGGATAAGGTCTTAACAAGCAGTGGAAAAGGAGAAATAGCAGCAATAACCAATATAGCAGGAATTGTAATTATACTTCTTATGATAGTTTCAATAATTGGAGATCTTTTTAATACAGTAAAAACTATGTTTATGATGTAGGTGATGCATATGCTCATAATAAAAATTGTATGTATAACATTTGCAGCATTATTTATAAATATATATTTAAGGCATAGTAGAAGTGAACTTAATGTTCTTCTCCTCTTGGCAAGTGGAGCTATTATTTTGTTAATGATTGTACAGCCTATTAAAGAAATAATAAATTTTGTAACTACCATTGCAGGAAAGTCAGATATTGATTCTGTGTATATAGGAATTATAATAAAAATTTTAGCCATATCATATATAGCATCATTCTGCAGTTCTTTATGCAGAGATGCCAATGCAGATTCTCTTGCAGCACAGGTTGATTTTTCAGGAAAAGTAATGATATTGCTTCTTGCAGTACCAATACTTTTAGCAGTTCTTAATTCTATTTTGCAGATAATGTAGGTGTAATATATGAAGATGATAAGAAGGTTAACAATTTGTATATATGTAATTATTGGTTTTATTATGGCAGGATTTTTGCCCCATAATAATTTTACATATGAAACAATAGTTTATGCACAAAATACTACAAATAATCAGAAGGAAATTTTGGAAGAAGATATAGGAATAGAAGCAGAAGAAGATATAAATGCTCTTTATGATTATATAAACAATATGAAAATAAATTCAGAAATACCTAAGGAATTTGAGCCTCAAGACTTTTTGGAAAGCTATATTAAAAATGGTACTGGAAATTTATCTGTTAAAGAGATTGGCAGATATATATTAAATATTTTATTTAAAGAAGTTAATGTAGTTGTACACCTTACTATATCAATTATAATAATTGCTTTATTGTGTTCTCTTCTAAAAAATCTTCAAGACGCATTTTCTAATGAGAACATATCAGAAGTGGCTTTTTATGCCTGTTATGCAGTTATTATAATGATTCTTTCAAAAAGTTTTGTTGTATCAATTTCAGTAGCTAAAGATGTTATTAATAATATTTCTAATTTTATGAGTGCTCTTCTGCCCATTCTTGTTACTATGATAAGTGCAAGCGGAGGATATACAACTGCAGCAACCCTTGATCCTGTAATTTTGTTTTGCGTGATATTCATTCCCAAGATATATGCAGATGTTATATTGCCTCTTATACTTATGGAATTTGTTCTTGAATTTGTAAATAATATGTCTAAGAAGCATAAAATAAATAATCTGTGTGGCTTATTTAAGCAGGTAATTTTATGGGGACAGGGAATAATTATAACTTTTTTTATTGGTATATTAACCATAAGGGGAATTGCTTCAAATACCATAGATGCAGTTACACTAAAGACTGCAAAATATGCTGTTGATAACTTTATACCCGTAGTAGGAAAAGCCTTTTCAGATGCAATTGCTTCAGTTGCAGCATATTCTCTTTTAATAAAAAATGCTGTAAGTTCCATAGGCCTTCTTATAATAGTATTTATTATTTTGTATCCATTAATTAAGCTGTTTTTAATGACAATAGTTTATAAAATAAGCAGTGCTGTTATAGAGCCTGTAGGCGATTCAAGAATTATAAAATCCTTGGAAGCAGCAGGAAAATCCATGACCTTAATAACATCCTGTGTACTTACTGTAAGCCTTATGTCCTTTGTGCTTCTTGGAATAATAGCTTCCTGTGGAAAATATATTGTAGGGGGCTTATAAAATGATAGGAATAATTAAGGAATTTGTTACTAATATAGCTGTTTTAATAATATTTATAAGTGCAGTAGAAATAATTTCTCCAGATAATAAAATGAAGAAATATGTGAGTTTTGTGCTGGGAATCATATTTATGGCAGTAATGATAAATCCTATAATAAAACTTATTACCAATGAAAACAATACTATTGAAGAAACTATGAGATCATATGAATATGAAGTGGAAAAATATGAAAATAATAATTCTTTGGAAGTTTATAGTTCACATAATGATAATGATTTAAACAGGCAGTTTGAAAAGAAACTTTCCTATGAAATAGTTAAGCTTCTTGAAGAAAAATTTTCAAATATGAATTTTCAGTGTACTGCTGTATGTCAGTGTAACAGTGATAGTATGGAATATGACATAAAAAATATTAATATATATATAAAGAATAGTGGAGTTAATCAAATTAGAAAGGTAGAAGTTAATATTAATGAGGATGTTTTAGAAGAACAATGTGAATATAAAGATGTGAAAGATTTTTTAAGTAATGAGCTTAAAGTTAATTCAGATAAAATAAATATTTATGAAATGAAAAACAGGGAGGGCAGAAATAATGGGTAAGCTCATAGAAGAACTGCAAAAAAAAATTAAGGATAAAAAAATAAGCAATATTCTTTCCATTTGCATTATAACAGCATTTTTGCTTATAGCAGTTAATGTTGTTTTTTCGTCAGATGGAAATTCAGGCTGGAAAAAAAATAATGTGAGCCTAAATACAGCAAAAGAAAACAGTTCTAATACAGCCTGTGAAACCAAACAGGATTATGAAGAAAAACAAAGGACAGATTTAAAAAATATTCTAAAAAAAATAGAGGGTGTAGGTGATGTTGATGTAATGATTACTTTTGAAAGTGATGCAAGAAAGCAGCCTGCATATGATGAAAATTCACAGGTATCAAAAACAGAAGAAAGTGATACATCAGGAGGAAGGAGAATTAACAACGTAAATAGTGATGGAAGTACAGTTGTTATGACAAATAATCAGGGTAATAATGAACCTTTTATTATTACTACCTATAAACCTAAAGTTGTAGGAGTTATAGTAGTTGCACAGGGAGCAGAGGACAGCAGGATAAAATATGATATTGAAATGGCTGTATCAAAAATATATGACTTAAGTTTGGATAAAGTTAACGTATATACAATGAAAAAATAGCATATATTATTATGAAAAAAGGATGGGAGGAAAATATTATGACAAAAAAGCAGTGTGGGATTATTTTTACTTTACTGGCATTAATATTATGTGTTGGAATGCTGGCTGCCAAATTAAATAATGGAGGCTTAAATGATCCAACAGATTTAAGCCAGGTATTATCTTCAGAGAATATAAGTAAAAAGGAAACAGGAGAGGCAACAGAAACTTCGGCAAAAACTGTAAATTACTTTTATGATTCAAAAAGTGAAAGAGAACAAAAGGATTCTTCAACTATTGAAAGTTTAAAAGCAATAATAAGTGATGACAATACATCACAGAATCAGAAAGATGAAGCAACAGAAAAATTAACACAGAAAACAATGCTAAAGGATAATGAAGGAAGAATTGAATTAAGCATAAAAAATAAAGGGTATGAAGATGCTTTATGTATGTTAGATGAAAATAAAGCTACCGTAATCATTAAAAGTGAAAAAGCAATATCTGAAAATGATAGTGTTGCAATTCAGGAAATTGTACAAAATATTTCAAATATTAAGGATGTAATTATAGAAGTTCAGAAATAATATATTTGTAATGTGAAATGTTATTTGATATAATAAACTAAAGATTAGCATGTTTTGCTGTTAGCAAAACTAAGGAGGCTTAAGTGCATGGAAGAATTTGAAAAGAATGAAAATATAGGTGTTGTTAAAATTTCTGATGAAGTTGTAAGTGTTATTGCAGGAATTGCTGCTCAAGAAATTGAAGGTATTACAGATGCTTCAAGTGGAATTGGCGGAAACATATCAAACTTATTTAAAAACAAAAAGAATGGAGTTAGAACAACAAAAGTCACTTTAGCAGAAGATAAGGCAACAATTGATATGAGTGTTGCAGTAGAATATGGCAGAAAGATTATGGATCTTGTGTCAATGGTTCAGGATAATGTAAAAAGGACAGTAGAAGCTATGACAGGACTGCAGGTTGAGGCTGTAAATATTACAGTTCAAAGCATCTATATTCCCAAAAAGGATCAAAGTGAGACTGTATAGTTCTATTTCACCCTCTGATTATTTTCAGAGGGTGTTTCCATGCAGTTTGGGTTTAAAAGTAAAGCAAAGTGTGTATAATTAAATTATAGAAAAAGTGTACTCATATTTTAGGAGGATCAAATGAACAGAAAATTATCAAGAGAAAAATCAATGGAACTTTTATTCAGTATGATGCTAACTAAGGACAGTGCCAATGAAACAGTTGAAAATTTCGTTGAAAATTATGAAGAGAACATTAATGAAATTGATATGAAATATTTAAGAAAAGTGGTATTTGGCATAGAAAAAAATAAAGAAAATATAGATAATACAATAAAAGAAAACTTAAATAAATGGAAAATAGAAAGAATTTCAAAGGTTAATTTAAGTATATTAAGGCTGGCAGTTTATGAATTATTATATGATGAAGAAATACCAAAGGCAGTAACAATAAATGAAGCTTTAGAAATAACAAGAAAGTATTCTGATGAGAAAAGTGTATCCTTCATTAATGGAGTTCTTGATAAAATAGAAGGAAAATAAACTTAAACAATAATAAAGGGGTGTAAACTATGGGGCAGATCATAGATGGAAAAAGAGTTGCATCAGATTTGAAAGAAAAGATAAAAAAAGAAGTAGCTGAAAGAAAGGCCTTAAATCTTTCGATTCCTAAAATAGCATCAATTTTAGTAGGAAATGATGGAGGTTCAGTGTTTTACATAAATGCTCAGAAAAAAGCTGCAGAAGCTTTGGGGGTTGAATTTTTAAAAATTGAAATAGATGAAAATGAAAGTGAAGAAACCATAATAGATACAATACATAAATTAAATGAAGATAATGCCATAAGTGGTATTATACTACAGCTTCCTCTGCCTAAGAAATTTAATGAAACAAGAATTGTAAATGAAATAAGTACATATAAAGATATAGACTGTATGACATATGAAAGTCAGGGAAGACTTTATATGGGAAAACCTTCATTTCTTCCAAATACACCAAACAGTGTTGTGACTTTAATAAAAAGTTTAAATATTAATATAAGTGGTAAAAATGCAGTAATTGTAGGCAGAAGCAATGTAGTAGGAAAACCTCTTGCCCAGCTTCTTCTAAATGAAAATGCAACAGTTACAATATGTCACTCCAGAACAAAAAACCTAAAGGAAATATGTAAAAAGGCAGAAATATTAGTTTTAGCCATGGGAAAACCAAAATTCATAGATGAAACTTATGTAAGCAGTGATGCTGTAGTAATTGATGTGGGAACATCAAGAGTTGATGGCAAAATGACAGGTGATGTAGATTTTGAAAAGGTAATAGACAATTGCAGATATATTACGCCTGTACCTGGAGGTGTAGGTTCTCTTACTACTACTCTTTTAATAAATAATGCATGTGAGGCGTTAAGTAAATATGAGAATAAAAACATTAAGTGTTAGTGAAGTTAATAACTATATTAAAAGAGTAATGGATGATGACTTTATATTAAGTAATCTCTCTGTAAAAGGGGAGATTTCTAATTTAAAATTTCACAGCAGTGGGCATATTTACTTTGCTTTAAAGGATAGTATGTGCAGAGTTAACTGTGTAATGTTTAAAAGTTATGCAGTAAGTCTTAACATTGATATAAAAGAGGGAATGGAAGTTGTAATAACTGGTTATGGGTCTTTGTATGCGGCTACTGGAAGTATGCAGATATATTGTAGTGAAATAAAAAAACAGGGTGAAGGTGAGCTGTTTGCAAAATTTGAAGCATTAAAATTAAAGCTTCAGGAAAAAGGATACTTTGATTTGGAAATAAAAAAACCTCTTCCGTCTTATCCTAAAAGAATAGGAGTGGTAACTTCTTCAACTGGTGCTGTAATAAAAGATATTATTAATGTTTCAAGAAGAAGAAATATAATGGTGGATATAGTATTATATCCTGCAAGGGTTCAAGGAATAAATGCATATAAAGAAATTATTTCGGGAATTGAGTATTTTAACAAGAAGAAAGATGTGGACTTGATTATTGTAGGGCGTGGAGGCGGTTCTATTGAAGAATTATGGAACTTTAATGAAGAAAAACTTGCAGATGCAGTGTTTAAATCAAGGCTTCCTATAATATCAGCTGTAGGCCATGAAACTGATTTTACAATATGTGATTTTGTTTCTGATGTAAGGGCATCAACTCCATCTCAGGCGGCAGAAATGGCTGTTCCTTTATATTATGAAATGATTGGTAACATTAAAGGTCTTGAAGAAAAGCTGGAAACTTGTGTTTTATCTAAATTGAAACAATGCAGAAATGAAATGGAATCTCTTAAGCATATGCTGACTTTTTATAGCCCTTTGCGGAAAGTTGAAGAAAGTTATGTAGAATGTGACAGACTTAAGGAAAAACTTGATTATCTTATAAAAAATAAAATAGAATCAGAAAAAGCAAAGCTTATTAATTTAAACAATCTTCTTTCTGCCCATAATCCTATTAATGTAATGAAAAAAGGATATGTTATAATTGAAGATGAAAATAAGACAATAATAAGAAAAACCAAGGAACTTAAACATAAAAGGAATATTAGTATTAGGTTTGAAGATGGGTATGTAAATGGAGAATTTATTCCATTAAAGTAAGGAGTTTTTATTGTGGCAAAAAAAGAAAGTTATGAAGAAATGTTATTAAAACTTCAAGGAATTGTGGATGGTCTTGAAAGCAGTGAAAGTACTCTTGAAGAAACTATGAAATCCTATGAAGAAGGTGTAAAAATAGTAAATAAAATGTATAAAACCCTTGATTCATACGAAGGAAAAATTTCAATAATTAAAAATGAAAAGGAAAGGGAGTTTGATGAGAGTGTTGAAGCTTAATGGGATTGTAGAGGAATTAAATGAATATCTCAATAATTATTTTAAAGATAAAGGGAGTTATAATAAAATAATTTATGAAGCTTCAGGCTATAGTTTAAATATAGGTGGAAAAAGGGTAAGACCCCTTTTAATGATTCTTTCCTATTATATTTATAAGGGGCATTACAAAGAAATATTAGAAATGAGTGCAGCCATTGAGATGATTCATACATATTCCCTCATACATGATGATCTTCCATGTATGGACAATGATGACTTAAGACGTGGAAAACCTACAAATCATAAGGTTTTTGGAGAAAACATAGCTGTTCTTGCAGGAGATGCTCTTTTGAATGAAGCAATGATAGTTATGATGAAATTTAGTATGGAAGAAGGGGAAAAGGCACTTAGAGCATCCTATGAAATAGCCAGTGCAGCAGGAGCAGAAGGCATGATAGGTGGTCAGGTTGTTGATGTTATAAGTGAAGGAAAGGATATTTCTAAGGAAGAACTTCAATACATGCACGCTAAAAAAACAGGAGCTCTTATTAAAGCAGCTATTGTAAGTGGTGCTATTATGGGTGGGGCACCAGAAGAAGATTTGATTAAGCTTAATGAATTTGGGAAAAGGCTTGGCATGGTTTTTCAAATAAAGGATGATATTTTAGATGTTGTAGGTAATACAGAAAGTTTAGGAAAAAAGGTACATGTGGATGAAGAAAACCATAAAACTAATTATATAAGTGTGTATGGGCTGGAAAAATCTATACAATTATGTAAAGAGATGACAGAAGAGTGTATAGGGATTTTAAATTCTTTAAGTGTAGATTGTGAATGTCTTATAGAGCTTACAAAAAAGCTCCTATATAGAGAAAAATAATAGAGGTAATTAAGGATGGAATTATTGGAACAGTTAAGTTTTCCAGATGATGTGAAAAAATTAAATTATGATAAATGTGAAATTTTATGTGAAGAGATACGAAGATTTCTTATAGAAAGCGTTTCAAAAACAGGAGGCCATCTGGCTTCCAATCTTGGAGTAGTTGAGCTGACTGTATCCCTTATGAAGGCTTATGATTTTAGCAGTGATAAAATTATATGGGATGTAGGACATCAAAGTTATGTATACAAAATGCTGACTGGAAGAAAAAATCAGTTTAAAAAACTACGTCAGTATAAAGGAATGAGTGGGTTCCCTAAAAGAGCAGAAAGCAAATATGATTTCTTTGATACAGGTCACAGCAGTACATCCATATCAGCAGCACTTGGAATTGCAAGGGGAAGAGATATAAAAAATGAGAAATATCATGTTGTAGCTGTCATTGGCGATGGAGCATTAACAGGTGGAATGGCATTGGAAGCTTTAAATGATGCTGGTTATAATAAAACAAATTTGACAATAATATTAAATGATAATCAGATGTCAATTTCAAAAAATGTAGGTGGATTATCAAAATATTTAAATAATATAAGAATGGCACCTAAATACAATAAATTAAAAACAGAAATAAATGAATCTCTTGGACATAGTAAAATAGGCCAGAACATAGCAGGAAAAATTTCTAAAGTAAAGGATAGTATCAAACAGCTTGTTGTACCATCAATGCTTTTTGAAAATATGGGAATTAAGTACATAGGACCTGTTGATGGACATAATATAGAAGAACTGACTGACATATTAAACAGAGCAAAAAAAATTGAAGGACCAGTAATAATACATGTTATAACACAAAAGGGCAGGGGATATAAGCTGGCAGAAGAAAGTCCTATGAAGTATCATGGAATAGGACCTTTTGATTCTGAAAGCGGAGAGTTAAAAGGAAAATGTCAGACTTCATATTCAAAGGCTTTTGGAAAAGCAATGACTGAACTTTCAAAAGATGATAAAGATATAGTTGCCATTACAGCAGCAATGCCTATTGGAACAGGTCTTGCAGATTATCAGATGCAATTTAAAGAACGCTTTTTTGATGTGGGTATTGCAGAAGAACATGCAGTTACTATGGCTGGAGGAATGGCAGTTAGCGGCTTAAAACCTGTTGTTGCATTGTATTCTACATTTCTTCAAAGATCTTATGATCAAATACTTCATGATATATGTATTCAAAATCTTCATGTTGTGTTTGCAATAGACAGAGCAGGTATAGTTGGAGATGATGGTGAAACCCATCAAGGTATTATGGATGTTCCGTTTTTAAATACAATACCTAACATGACAATTATTGCACCTAAATGTATGGAAGAAATGAAGAGTTTTCTTAAATATGCTTTAAGTGTAAAAAAACCAATTGCCTTAAGATATCCTAAAGGAGCAGACACAGTTAAGCTTAAACCATTAAAGGAAATTAAGGAAAACACATGGGAAGTAATAAATGAAGGAATCAAAGTATGTATAATATGTTCAGGAAGAATCCTTCAGCATAGTTATGTTGCCTGTGAAAGATTATATGAGCAAGGTGTAAGGCCTATGCTGGTTAATGCAGTATTTATTAAACCTTTGGATGAAAATATGCTTAAAAGTATAATCAGAAGGAATTATAATATTTTAGTTTTGGAAGATAATATGATTTATGGTGGTTTAGGAAGTGCTGTAAATGATTTTTTGTCAAGTTCACATTATAATGGAAGATTCAAATGTATTGGATATAAATCCTTTGTTCATCAGGGAACCATGAATGATTTATACAAAGAAAATAATTTAGATGTAGAAAGTATCTATAACGAAATATTAAAACTTTATGATTAAATTAAGGAGAACTGAATATGGCTGCAAAAAAAGAAAGACTGGATGTGCTTTTGGTTGAAAGAAATATAATTACGTCAAGAGAACGTGCAAAGGCATGTATAATGGAAGGAAAAGTCTATGTGGATGGGCAAAAAATTGATAAAGCAGGAGAAAAGGTAAGTATTGAAGCTAAAATAGAATACAGGGGAGATGTTTTAAAATATGTAAGCCGTGGCGGCTTAAAGTTGGAAAAAGCAATGAAAGAATTTAATATAGTCCTTGAAAACAAAACCTGTATGGATATAGGAGCATCAACGGGAGGATTTACAGATTGTATGCTTCAAAATGGTGCATCTAAAGTGTTTTCTGTTGATGTAGGATATGGTCAATTTGCATGGAAACTTCGATGTGATGAAAGAGTAGTATGTATGGAGAGAACAAATATAAGATATGTTACTCCTAAGGATATAAATGATGAACTTCTTGATTTTGCATCCATAGATGTAAGTTTTATATCCTTAAAAAAAATAATGCCAGCAGTTATTAATTTACTAAAGGATACAGGAGAAGTTGTGGCACTTATAAAACCTCAGTTTGAAGCAGGCAGGGAAAAAGTGGGAAAAAAAGGAGTGGTACGTGAAATTTCAACTCATAAAGAAGTGGTTTATGACATTGTTGATTTTTTAAAAAGTGTCAATTTAAATGTATTGGGGCTTGATTTTTCTCCTATAAAGGGTCCTGAAGGAAACAGAGAATATCTTGTATATTTTAGTAAAGATAATGGGAAATCAAGTGAATTTGTACGTGAAGATGTTGAAAATGTGGTTGAAAAATCTCATATAGAAATATAATTTTTCGGAGGGGCTATGAAAAATATCGGCATTGCAATAAATCCATTAAAAGACAGAGGTAATGTTATTTTAAATAAAGTAGTATCAAAATTCAGAGAAAAATTTAAGCTGCAGGATATTTATATTTTTAATTCCTACGATATAGATAAGCAGAATTTAAATAATATTGATCTCCTTGTTGTACTTGGAGGAGATGGAACTCTTCTTGGAATTGCAAGGAACATAAGTGAAGATTTTAATAAACCTATATTGGGTATTAATATCGGAAATCTAGGTTTTTTATCAAGTATAGAAATTTCAGATATTGATATGGCAATTGAAAAAATTCAAAATGAACAGTACAAAATTACAGATAGAATGCTTTTAAGGGGTCATATTTTTAAATCAGAAGGAAATAGTAAAAAAAGTTTTAAGGCACTTAATGATATTGTTATTGCAAAAGGAACCTTATCAAGAATGGTTAAGTTTAAGGTGTATGTGGACAATAAACTGTATACAACATTCAGAGGTGATGGTCTTATTGTAGCAACGCCTACAGGTTCTACAGCTTATTCTTTTTCAGCAGGAGGTCCATTTATATATCCAGATTTGGAAATAATAATGATAACACCTATATGTCCTCATACAAAAAGCATGCAGACAATAGTTTTAAATGGAAACAGCAAAGTTGAAATAATTGCAGATAATAGAGATGAAAAAGTATTTTTAACTGTTGATGGTCAGCAGGCAGTAGAAGTTAATCATAATGATAGAGTTATAATAAGTGAGCATAAAAAGAGACTAAAACTTCTCTTATTTGATGACTATGATTATTTTAAAGTTTTAAGGAATAAGATTTTGAATAATTCTAAGGAATGTGATGGTGATTAAGAGTGAAATCAAAAAGGCACAATAAAATACTTGAAATTATAGGAAAAAAGGAAATAGAAACTCAGGAAGAATTGGCAGAAGAATTAAAAAAAGAAGGTTTTGATGTTACTCAGGCAACTGTTTCAAGGGATATAAAGAATTTGAAATTAATAAAAATTCAAACTTCAGAGGGTAAATCAAAATATTCTCTTTCATCTGGTGAGCAAAAAAATATAATAGATAGATTAAGCAATATTTTAGAAAATACTGTACTTTCAGTTGAAAATGTTGATAAAATGATAATTGTAAAAACAATTACTGGCTCTGGTCCTATTACAGCAGAAGCCCTGGATCAGCTTGAAAATGCTGATATTGCAGGAACAGTAGCTGGTGATAACACCATATTTATAATGGTAAGAACCTTAGAAGGTGCTGAAGAACTGGCAGCAAGAATAAGGAACAGAATATCATCTTAGCTAAATTTTAAAAGGTGGGGTATTAATGCTTATACAATTAAATATAAAAAATTTTGCACTTATTGAAGATTTATCTATGGACTTTGAAGAAGGTTTTAATATTCTTTCAGGTGAAACAGGTGCTGGAAAATCAATTATGATAGATGCTATAGATTTTGTACTTGGAGGAAAGTTTTCTAAAAGCCTTATAAGAACAGGTACAGATAAAACTTATGTTGAAGGAATTTTTACAATTGATAATGAATCCATAACAAAAGTTTTAGATGAATATGAAATTGAATATGATGATACAATAATAATAAGCCGTGAAAGTCATATAAATGGTAAAAATTTAATAAGGATAAATGGTAAAAGTTTTATAACATCAATTTTAAAGAAAATAGGATGTAAACTTTTAGATATACATGGTCAGCATGCAAACACAGAGCTTTTGAACAGAAGTTCACATATAATTCAGCTTGATGAATATATTGGAGAAGAATTAAAAGAACCTTTAGCCCTTTATTTAAATGAAAAAAGAAAATACACAGAAGTACAAAACGAAATACTGCGTATAACTGGAAATACTGATAGAGAAAAGCTTCTTGACTATTTAAAATTTCAGATAGAAGACATAGAAAAAGCAAAACTTAAAGAAAATGAGGAAATAGAATTAAAGGAGCAGTTTAATATACTTTCAAATGCAGAAAAAATAAATAATGGATTACACATTTCATATGAAATGCTTAATGGAAATGAAGATGGTGGAGTTTTAAATTTATTATCAAAAGTTATTTCAGAACTGGGGGCTATTGAAAACCATTTTGATAAAATTAAGAAAAATAAGGAAAGTATAGAAGGTGCTTTTTATACCTTAGAAGAAAATGCACGTGAAATTCGTGACATGTGTGAAGAAATTATTTATGATGAAAATACATTAGAAAAGGTAAATAGCAGAATATATGAATTAAATATGTATAAAAAGAAATATGCATCTGAATTTGTAAATAGTGATGAAGGAATAAAAGAAGTTCTTAAGTACTATGAAAAAATCAAAAAGGAATATGATGAAATTGTTAATTCTGAAAATATAATTAATGAATTAAAGGAAAAAGAAAAAGAAATACTTGAAAAAATGAAAGAAAGAGCAGAAACTGTTCATAATATAAGAGAAAAATATGCTGAAAAACTTCAAAGTGAAATTTTAAATGAACTTACATTTGTGGGTCTTGAAAAATCAAGAATGAATATAGAAGTTGCTAAAAAGGATGAGTTTAATGAACGAGGTTTTGATGAAGTTACATTCTTTATATCAACTAATCCAGGAGAACCTTTAATGCCTCTTGAAAAAGTATTATCAGGTGGAGAATTGTCAAGAATAATGCTTGGGTTAAAATGTGTTTTTGCTGAAAAGGATAAAATCCCTACTTTAATATTTGATGAAATTGATACAGGAATAAGCGGAGCTGTTGCCCAGAGAGTTGGAGAAAAAATGTATCAGCTTTCAAGAACTCATCAGGTATTATGTATTACTCATCTTCCTCAAATTGCCATATTATCAGATCATCATTATTTTATTTCTAAAAATGTTATTGATGATAAAACATATACTCAGGTTAAGGCACTTGGTGCAGAAGAAAAGGAACTAGAAATATGTAAAATGTTATGTGGTAATGATATAACAGATGCAGTAATAAATAATGTAAAGGAAATGATAAGTCTTAGTAATATTAAAAAAATTGAAATAAATAATAAAAAGTAATACATATACTATACATTATTGGTAAAAATAAAGCCATGCAACATATGGCTTTATTTTTTTTATAAAAAAACTTAACTTAGAATTTTTACTAGGATGTAAACTATTTGTAAACTATAACAAAGTTATTATAGGATAGGACGATTAATCTTAGGGAAAATTATAATTATAAAATCAGAAGGAGGAGAGAAATATGAAAATGTTTTTAAGAAATATTATTACTTTTACATTGACTCTAATCCTAACACTACTATTAATTCCTATGATTTTATTTTTTAAAATACCTGATACAGTTTATAGTAATAATGATGTCCTTAAAGATAGTCCTTTGTTGTATACTTCAGCAGCCCAGTATAATAAATATGAAGTGAAATTTCTTGGTATAATACCTGTAAAAAATATTGAAGTTAAAAAAACAGATGATTTAAGTGTTCAGCTTGGAGGAATACCTATAGGGGTTCGTGTAAGTTCTGATGGTGTAATAGTGGTTGGCTATAGTGACGTGGAAGCAGAAGGTAAAAAAATTACAAGTCCTGGTAAAACTGGAGGGCTGGAGATTGGTGATATTATTATAAAAATTAATGGAAATGAAGTATTTAATGCAAAAGATCTTCATCACATAATAGAAGAGTCTAATAATGGAATTTTAAATATGGAAATAATAAGAAAAAACCAAAGAATAACGAAGCAGATACAATGTGTAAAGGAAGAAAACAGTTATAAAATTGGCTTGTGGGTAAGAGATTCAACGGCAGGTGTAGGAACAATGACTTTTTATCACAATAAAAGTCACAAATTTGGTGCATTAGGTCATCCAGTAACAGATTGTGATACCAATGAACCCTTTGTTATAAAACAGGGGAATATTTTGGAATCATCAATTATAAGTGTTAAAAAGGGAAAAAGAGGATGTCCTGGTGAACTTAGAGGAGTTTTTGTAAATGAAGAAGAACCATGCGGCACAATAAATAAAAATACAAAAAGTGGAATTTATGGTTATTATGATAAGGAACTTTCAAAGACTTTAAATAAAAATGTAAAAGTAGCAGCAAGAAATGAAATAGTTCCTGGACCTGCAAAAATAATAGCTACCATAGATGAAAATGGACCTAAGGAATATTCTATTGAAATAGAAAAATTAAATGATCAAAGGGAGCCGGATTCAAAAAGTATGGTAATTAGAATTACAGATCAAGAATTATTAGATAAAACAGGAGGAATTGTTCAGGGAATGAGTGGAAGTCCTATAGTGCAAAAAGGAAAACTTGTAGGTGCAGTAACTCATGTATTAATAAATAAGCCAGATACAGGTTATGGCATATATATAGAATGGATGCTTGAAGATGCAGGAATTATAAGATAAAAAGGCTTTACAGCCTTTTTATCTTATAATTAATGTATTCTTGAGTAAAATATTGTATAATAAAGAAAAAGTAAAAATCATATTCTAATAGAATATAATTTTTTTTCAAATTAATGAGAAAAATTATAAAATTTTCTTTACAAAATCTGAAGAAAAGTATATAATTTACAAATAGTGGAAGATATATGGGTAATACTATTTATAATACACAAAATTAAATAGAAAAGGTAAAAGAAAATATTTTAAAAATACATACCCTCGTTTAAAGGAAATAATGGTAAAATGTAGAATATATTAATATTAGTAGAAAGTTTAATTCAAAATTTGAGGGATTTCACTAGGTATTATAAAGGAGAGGAAAACATGGAAAATAGAAAAATATCAGTAGTAATAGCAGATGATAATAAGGAATTTTGCAGTATTTTAAATGATTATTTATTAAATCAGAAAGACATAGTTGTTATTGGAATTGCAAAAGATGGATTAGAAGCAATAGAATTGATTAAAGAAAAACAGCCAGATTTAGTAATTTTGGATATTATAATGCCTCATCTTGATGGTTTAGGTGTTTTAGAAAGAATAAATTCAATGGAATTAATGAAAATGCCAAGAATAATAATATTATCAGCAGTAGGACAAGATAAAATAACTCAACAGGCCATTACTCTTGGAGCAGATTATTATACTGTAAAACCATTTGACATGGAGATTTTTACAAAAAGAATAAGAGAAATGTTTTCAAAAAGCACTAACAATGTAGAATCTGCAAGACCAGTAACACAACAATATCCACATACAGCAGCAATACTTGCAAGTACTTCATCTTTAAGCAAAAGTGGAGGCCCGGCTGACCTTGAAACAGAAATCACAAATATAATTCATGAAATTGGAGTACCAGCACATATTAAAGGATATATGTACTTAAGAGAAGCTATAACTATGGTAGTAAATGACATGGAACTTCTTTCAGCTGTAACAAAGGAATTGTATCCATCAATAGCTAAGAAATACAATACAACTGCTTCAAGGGTAGAAAGAGCAATAAGACATGCTATAGAAGTTGCATGGGGCAGAGGACAGGTTGAAGCTATTAATAAGTTATTTGGTTATACTATTCATACTGAAAAGGGTAAACCTACTAACTCTGAATTTATTGCAATTATTGCAGATAAATTAAGACTTAAAAATAAAGTATCATAGGGCTATTTTACTAGCTTTAGAGCATGTAAGCCTTACAAAGTATAGCCAACAAATATATGAAGATTTAATAAGATATCGAATAATCGGTTGAGATGACTGATTAGGAGGTGTCTTATTTTTTTATTGACAAAAAATAATAATAACTCTATAATACTAAGTGTATTAATTCAAATAGTACACTTAGTACACTATAGGAGGTTAAATATGAAAAAAATAAAAATAATCGTAGGAATTATGGCGTTTATATTATTAACATGTATACTTTCCATTAATAATCAAAAGATATATGTTAAGAAAAAACATTTTGGAAATAGTGCTCAGGTATTAGAACAACTGACAAAGAATGATCTTAGATTAAGAAAAAATGGTGAATGGGAGTACATCAATAGTGATGCGTTTAATGAATGTTTATCTAAGA
The DNA here is from genome assembly GCA_964588775.1 of uncultured Clostridium sp. GTDB lineage: Bacteria > Bacillota > Clostridia > Clostridiales > Clostridiaceae > Clostridium. Next base: position 86 of record CAZPRO010000001.1, on the reverse strand, counting down.
GAATAAGGCTTACTTGTAGTAATCTTTCAGGAATTCGCATGGAAATAAAAGAAGAAATTCAATTAAGTGATAAAGAAAGAGAAGAG